>NZ_KI914908.1:102654-105987 GCF_000520575.1 Arthrobacter sp. I3 | reverse complement strand
AAGGGCGCCCCGATTCCCGGCGGCGGTGCCGCTCACGCCCAGGCTCCGGGTCCCGGAACTAGGCTGGAGGCATGTCCGAACTCCTGCCGGCACGCGCGCCCAAACGCAAGCTCGCGCTCAAGCCCTACGCCCGCGCCGTGGCACAAGTGCTGCGGGTGAGCTTCCGCGCCTCGCCCGCCGCCGTCGTCATGAAGGTCCTGGGCTCGCTGATCTCGGCACTGCTGCCGCTGGTCACGACGTACTTCGCCGCCCTGACCACCACGGCGCTGGCCGCCGCCTACGCGGGCGACGCCGACGCCGGCGCGCAGGCCGTCGTGTACGTCATCATCACCGCGGCACTCGGGCTCTTCTGGGGATCGTTCAGCAGCGTGGACCGCTACATCCAGCAGCTCATGAGTTTCCGGGTCGGCGCGATCGTGGGTGACCTGATGTACGAGCGCTTCCTGACCCTGGACTTCTGGCGCTACGACGACAAGGAGACCGTGGACCTGTACGACCGGGCGAAGCGTTTCTCCGACTCCTACGCCCGCGTCCTGGACCGGATCGCCGCCATTTTCACCCAGCTCGTCTCCGTGCTGCTGGCGATCGGCGCGCTGCTGCTGGTCAGCTGGTGGATCGCCGTGATCGTCCTGGTTGCGATCGTCCCCAGCGTCTACCTGCAGTTCAAGCTCTCCCGCGAACAGATCGCGCACTGGAACACCCAGGTCGATTCGCGCCGGCAGCGCAGGATGATCGAAACCAACCTCCTGCGACCGCAGCACATCGCCGAGATGCGGCTTTACGGGATTGTCGGCTACCTGATGGGCCTGCGCTCCCGGCTGCGGGACGCCGATGAAAAGCGCCGGCTGGACTTCCAGAAGCGCTACATCCCCAAACAGCTCGCGGCCGATGCCCTGCAGTACGGCGCCGAGGTGGTCTCGCTGATCTGGGTGGTGGGCCAGATCATCGCCCGGGCCCAGCCGGTGGGGCAGTTCCTCTATGTCCAGCAGATTGTCAGCCGCGCCCTCTCGACCGCCAACAGCCTCGTCTCCTCACTGAGCTCGATCGACGAGGACCTGGCGAACCTCACGGACTACGAACTCTTCATGGCCCTGCCCGTGCCGTCCGGCCACGCCCCGCCGCTGCTGCAGGCGCCGAAGACGGTGGAACTGCGGGACATCCGCTTCACGTACACCGGCAGCGAACTGGAGGTGATCCGCGGCATTTCGATGACCATCAGGCAGGGCCAGCACATCGCGATCGTGGGGGAGAACGGCGCCGGCAAGTCCACCCTGATCCGTATCCTGGCCGGGCTGTACCGTCCCGACTCCGGGCAGGTGATGCTCGACGGCGTGGACCTCGCCGCCGTCGACGTCACCTCCTGGCACCGGCACCTGGCGGTGCTCAGCCAGGAGTTCCTGAAGTATGAATTCGCCACCGCGGCGGAAAACATCTTCTTCGGCGACGTCGATTCGCCCCGCGACGACGGACGGGTCCGGCGCTCCGCCGCGGATGCCGAGGCCCTCGAATTCATCAACAAACTGCCCAACGGACTGGACAACCACGTCAGCAACTGGATGGAGGACCCGCGCGGGCGGAAGGGCTCCGGCCTTTCCGGCGGGCAGTGGCAGCGGCTGGCGATGGCCCGGAACTTCTACCGCGGCGCATCGTTCATGGTGATGGACGAGCCGACGTCGGCCATCGACGCGCTGGCCGAACACCGGATCTTCACGCGGCTCTTCGCTGACCGCAGCAGCACCATCATCGCCATCAGCCACCGCCTGGCCACGATCGAGAAGGCCGATGTGGTCTACATGCTCGAGGAAGGCCGCATCGTGGAACAAGGCACCCACAGGGAACTTGTGGCGCGCCGCGGCCGGTACTTCCGGATGTTCGAGTCCCAGCTCACCGTCCCGGACACCGAGAACGTCAGCGGCGAGTAAGCGGAGCGCCCTCAATGGTGGTCCGCACCCGGGCCAGGCTGGGTTCGGGCGGGACGCTGCTGAAACCGAAGCCGACGGCGGGGCGGACGGCGGTGAGCGGGCCGGCGTCGGCGCCGTCCCAGCTGACGGTCGCGGAGTCGATGCGGCGCAGGTCGGTGACCCCGTAGTATTCCCGCCGGCCGCCCTTGGCCGTGCCCGCAGTGCGCACGCCGGGGATGATCCTGCCCGCAACGGGGTTGACCGCACGCAGCCAGCGCGGATGCACCGCCAGAGCCCGGGGGACCAGCCGCGCCACGGCGCCCAGCCGGGTGCGGGGCCCGAGCCGGGCGCGGATCCGCAGCGGCCCGGCGTCGACGGCGAGCTGCACCACCCCATGCTCTGAAGCCAGGGGCACGATGCAGGTCTCGTCGAAGTTATAGACCGCGCTGATGAAATCGGCGGCCTCGACGCTCGGTGCCAGCAGGATC
This sequence comes from Arthrobacter sp. I3, assembly GCF_000520575.1. Taxonomy (NCBI): domain Bacteria; kingdom Bacillati; phylum Actinomycetota; class Actinomycetes; order Micrococcales; family Micrococcaceae; genus Arthrobacter; species Arthrobacter sp. I3. The sequence goes on along the minus strand of NZ_KI914908.1, from coordinate 103,598 downwards.
CGGTGGCCGGAGGGCAGCTGGACCATCGCGTCGGTGAAGGACCCGAACGGGGACTGCGTCCACAGGCCCACCACCGCGCGCAGGCCCGATCCCGTGCCGAGCCCGGCAATGTGTCCGTCGAAGATCCAACGCTGTCCGTTACGCCAAAGCATGACGCCACAGTACGCCGAAGCGGCGCCCCGCGTCCGCTGGGATAACCTAGAGCAGTGACTTACGAGATTGAGATTGGCCGTGGCAAGCGTGGGCGTCGTGCCTACTCCCTGGATGACATTGCGATCGTCCCCAACCGGCGTACCCGTGACCCCAAGGACGTCTCCGTCTCCTGGCAGATCGATGCCTACAAGTTCGACATGCCGGTCATCGCGGCGCCGATGGATTCGGCCATGTCGCCGGAGACAGTCATCGCCCTTGGCCGCCTCGGCGGACTCGGTGTGCTCGACCTCGAAGGCCTGTGGACCCGGTACGAGAACCCGCAGTCCGTACTGGACGAAATCGCGGGCCTGGCCGACGAGACCAACAGCCCGGCCGTCACCCGGCGCATGCAGGAGCTCTACCAGGCGCCGATCCAGCCCGAGCTGATCACCTCCCGCCTCGCCGAGATCCGCGCCGCCGGCGTCACGGTGGCCGGCTCCCTGACCCCGCAGCGCACGCAGGAACACTACAAGACCGTGGTGGCCGCCGGCGTCGACATCTTCGTCATCCGCGGGACCACTGTCTCGGCCGAGCACGTCTCCAAGGACCACGAGCCGCTGAACCTCAAGCAGTTCATCTACGAACTCGACGTCCCCGTGATCGTCGGCGGGGCGGCCGGCTACACCCCGGCCCTGCACCTGATGCGCACCGGCGCCGCCGGCGTGCTGGTCGGCTTCGGCGGCGGAGCAACCACCACCACCCGGCGCGCCCTGGGCATCCACTCGCCCATGGCCTCCGCGATCTCCGACGTC
>NZ_KI914908.1:99045-102554 GCF_000520575.1 Arthrobacter sp. I3 | reverse complement strand
CCCGCCGGGACTACATGGACGAGTCCGGCGGACGCTACGTCCATGTGATCGCCGACGGCGGCATGGGATCCTCCGGCGACATCGTCAAAGCCATCGCCATGGGCGCCGACGCCGTGATGCTGGGCAGCGCCCTGGCCCGCGCCGACGAAGCCCCCGGCAAGGGCTGGCACTGGGGCCAGGAAGCCCACCACCTCGAACTGCCCCGCGGCGACAGGGTCAACGTGGGAACAGTCGGGCCGCTCGAAGAGGTCCTGTTCGGGCCCGGCCACCACACCAACGGCACCTCCAACCTCGTCGGCGCGCTGCGCCGTTCAATGGCGACCACCGGCTACTCGGACCTGAAGGAATTCCAGCGCGTCGACGTCGTCGTCTCGCCGTACGCCGGCAACTGAAACCGCGCGCGGGCCGTTGAGGGCCCTGCCCATCCGGGAAACTTGGACGTAGTCTGGTGCCCTACGAGGTTTGATCCGGATGGAGGCGTGACATGAACAGTTTTCCCGGCGGTTCTGCCGAGGCCGGAGGTGCCCTCGGGCCAGCGGCCCGCGAGGCTTCAATCACTGTGCTCAGGGGCAGCACCGCCCCCGGCAAAGAGCTCGACATCCTCATCGTGGGCGGAGGCATCGTGGGTGCCGGCGCCGCCCTCGACGCCGTGACCCGCGGGCTCAGTGTGGGCATCGTCGAGGCCAACGACTGGGCCGCGGGGACGTCGTCGCGGTCCTCGAAACTCATCCACGGTGGCCTCCGGTACCTCGAAATGCTCGACTTCGGCCTGGTCAAAGAGGCACTGCATGAGCGCGGCCTCATTCTCTCCGTCCTGGCGCCGCACCTGGCCCGGCCCGTCCCGTTCCTGTACCCGCTCCACAAACCGTTCCTGGAGCGGCCCTATGTCGGCGCCGGAATCGCCCTGTACGACGCGATGTCCATCACCGGCGGGCACAGCCGCGGCGTCCCCTTCCACAAGCACCTGTCCCGGCGAGGGACCCTGCGCGCCGCCCCCAGCCTCAAGGACGACGCCTTCGTCGGATCCATCCGCTACTACGACGGACAGGTCGACGACGCCAAGTACGTCGCCAACCTCGTGAGGACCGCGGCGCACTATGGCGCCCACGCGGTCAACCAGATGTCGGTTGTGGACTTCGTGCGCGAGGGCGAACGCGTGGTCGGCGCCAAGGTGGTCAACCATGAGGACGGCTCCAGCTTCAAAATCCGGGCCAAACAGGTCATCAACGCCACCGGGGTCTGGACCGACGAGACCCAGGCCATGGTGACAGACCGCGGGCAGCTCAAGGTGCGGGCGTCCAAGGGCATCCACCTCGTGGTGCCCCGCGACCGGATCCAGTCCACGGTGGGGCTGATCCTGCGGACCGAGAAATCCGTGCTCTTCGTGATCCCCTGGGGCAGGCACTGGATCATCGGGACCACTGACACCGACTGGCACCTCGACAAGGCCCACCCCGCGGCTTCCAGCAAGGACATCGACTACCTGCTCGAGCACGTCAACAAGGTCCTCAAGCGCCCGCTGACCCGCGAGGACGTCGAGGGCGTCTACGCGGGGCTGCGGCCGCTGCTGGCCGGGGAAAGCGATTCCACCGCGAAGCTCTCCCGCGAGCACGTGGTCGCCCACCCCGTGCCGGGTCTCGTGGTGGTGGCGGGCGGTAAATGGACCACCTACCGGGTCATGGCCAAGGACGCGGTCGACGAGGCGACGCGCAGCATGGACGAGCGTGTCCCGGCCAGCTGCACGGAATCCGTCCCGTTGCTGGGGGCGAGCGGTTTCAAGGCCGCGTGGAACCAGCGGAACCGGATGGCGGAGGAGACCGGCGTCCACGTTGCCCGGATCGAACACCTCCTCAACCGCTACGGCGCCATGACGCCGGAGGTTCTGGCGCTCATCGCTGACAGCCCGGAATTGGCCGAACCGTTGCCGGGCGCTGACGACTACCTGGCTGCCGAAGCCGTCTACGCGGCCACGCACGAGGGCGCCCGGCATGTCCAGGACGTCCTGACCCGCCGCACCCGGATTTCGATTGAAGCGTGGGACCGCGGTGTGTCCGCCGCTCCGGTAGTCGCTAAACTAATGGGAGACGTTCTCGGCTGGAGTGATGCGCAGCGCGAGGGCGAAATCAAGCACTATCTGGCCCGGGTTGATGCCGAGCGCCTGAGCCAACAGCAGCCGGACGACGAATCCGCCGACGCCGCACGGCTGGGCGTGGAGGACATTGTGCCCCTGCGCTAAGACTCAGCGCCGGCCGGCAGTGCAGGATTACAACGCTAGTCATTGGACTGCCGGCCGGCGTCACTGACGCCACTTCGAAGGGACATCTCTTGGCGGAACCACTGGACCGGTACGACGCCGAGCTCACCACACCCGAGATGGTGATCCTTGAAATGGATGCCACGGACAAGCTCGACGCCACTGCCCAGCTCGCGGAACGCATGCATGCTGCCGGGCGTATCTCCGATCTCGAGGGCTTCCTCAAGCAGGTCAATGCCCGGGAGCATCAGCTCGCCACCGGCCTGCCCGGCGGTGTCGGCCTGCCACACGCCCGCAGCGAGCTCGTGTCACAGACATCCATCGCGGTCGGCATCACGAAGTACGGCAGGGCGCTGGACTTCGGCGCGGCCGACGGCCCGGCCACAGTGATTCTGCTCATCGCCACCCCGGCGAGCTCCTTTTCCGATCACCTCGAAGTGCTCGCGACGCTGGCACGCTCACTGTCGAAAGAGTCCTTCCGCGAATCGCTCCGCCGCGCCTACGACGCCGAAGTGATCGCCGAACTGATCAATTCCAGCCTGGTGTTCTTCGACCACTGAGATTGGGGCAGGCCCTTTCGTGTCGACTCCGTCGCCACGCAGGGACCCGGCGGCCCCACTCTCGATGGCCCGTTTCGCTGTTCTACACAGGGACGAAGTACCTTTAAGGGGTGCTGAAAACTGCCCTCAAACCCCGCTGGATCGCAGGACTCGTGTTCGCGATCGCCATTTCCGGGGTCTTTGTGCTGCTCAGCCAGTGGCAATTCGGCCGCTCAACGCAGGCCGAAGCCCCGGTCTCCACCACAACGGAGCAAACGCGGCAGCTCACCTCGGTCCTGCAACCGGGTGGGTTCTTCCCCGGATCCGTGGCTGACCAGATGGTCTCCGCCACCGGCAGCTACGACCCCCAGAAGCAGGTCCTCGTCCCCGGCCGACTCAATGACGGTGCGAAGGGCTACTGGATCGTATCGGCCTTCGCCGTCAAGGATGCCCCGGCCCTGAAAGGCGGCGGGGCCACACCGCAGACCTGGATTCCGGTCGCACGCGGCTGGGTCGCGGATCCCGCGGACGCCGTGGCGCCGCCGTCGGGCACCATCGAACTGACCGGGCGGCTGTTGCCGTCCGAGTCCCCGCTGCCGCGGACGGATCCCGGACCCGGCCTCGCCAGCGCCGTCTCGGTTGCCGAACTCATCAACGACTGGAACGTCAGCAGCTACCCGGGCTTTGTCGCAGCGACCACCGAACTGGCCGGCGGC
>NZ_KI914908.1:93281-98945 GCF_000520575.1 Arthrobacter sp. I3 | reverse complement strand
TCGGGGCCGCCGCCGCGGGCGGCGACGTCAAACCCCTCCGGATCGGCCCGCAGCCGCCCGCGCAGCAGGTCAACTGGCTCAACCTCTTCTATTCCGTGGAATGGGTGGTCTTCGCCGGTTTCGCGTTGTTCATCTGGTGGCGGCTCGTGAAGGATGACTACCGCCGCGACCTCGAAGACGCGCTCGACGAGGAAACGGCCGGGGCAGAGCCCCCAACCGACCGCCACGCGGCCCACCACAACGCGGCCCACCACAACGCGGCCCAAGCGCCCGCCGACTCCCATCCCACAGCCCCCCAACCCACAGACCCGAGAGTGCAATCATGATCGAGCCCCAGCCCGCCATCCAGCCGCAGTCCACCAACGGGACGGGGAAAGCCGGGAAGAAGCGCCGCTTCGGCGGCACCGAGGCCCAAATCCGGTCCGCCCTGAAGTTCTACAAGGTGCTCGCCTACCTGACGGGCACGATGCTGCTGCTGCTCTGCGCCGAACTGATCGCCCGGTACGGCTTCGGTCAGTACCTCTTCGCCGGCGGCACCAACGCCGTCACCGGCCAGCCGTTCGGCCTCGGATTCGCCGACGCCGAGCCGCCAGGGGTGATCGGGGGCGTCAACCTCTCCATCACGGTCCTGATCGTGCACGGCTGGATGTACGTCGTGTACCTGATTTCCAACTTCCGGCTGTGGTCGCTCATGCGCTGGCCGTTCACCAAGCTGGTGGTCATGGCCCTGGGTGGCGTCGTGCCGTTCCTGTCCTTCTTCGTCGAGAAGAAGTTCCACGCCGAGGTCGAGGCCGAACTCGCAGCAAACCCGCAGGCGCCCCAGCGGTACTGAACCCCTTCTGACCCGGCGCCCTTCCTGATCCGTCCTGATCAGTCATTCCGGAACAGTGACACGACGCCGGCAACCGCCGTCGGGCATGTGAGTTCGCTTACCTCGGCCCGCGATTCGGGCCCGCACCGGCTTCTCAATGTGCGGGCGGGCAGCAGCGCAAAGTAGGCTAGTGGGGTGACTACTCCCACTGCATCCCAGACGTCCCACAGGCCGGTTCTGGTTGTTGACTACGGTGCCCAGTACGCGCAGCTGATTGCCCGCCGCGTCCGGGAAGCGAATGTGTATTCGGAAGTGGTTCCGCATACGTACAGCACCGAGCAGCTGCTGGCCAAGAACCCCGCCGCGATCATCCTCTCGGGCGGGCCCTCGAGCGTCTACGCCGACGGCGCCCCCAGCGTCGGTGCCGACCTCTTCGAGGCCGGAGTCCCGGTCTTCGGCATCTGCTACGGCTTCCAGGCCATGGCCAACGCCCTCGGCGGCAAGGTGGCCCAGACGGGCCTGCGCGAATACGGCGCCACCGAGACCACCACTCTCGGCGAGGGCCGCTCCATCCTGGCCGGCATGCCCCAGCACCAGAGCACCTGGATGAGCCACGGCGACTCCGTCCACGAAGCCCCCGAGGGCTTTGAGGTCCTGGCGACGACGGCGGGCGCCGACGTCGCGGCGTTCGCCAATGAGGACAAGCGCCTCTACGGCGTCCAGTGGCACCCCGAAGTCAAGCACTCGGCCTACGGCCAGCAGGTCCTGGAAAACTTCCTCTTCAAGGGCGCCGGGCTGGAACCGAACTGGACCACCGGCAACATTCTGGAAGAACAGGTCCAGCGGATCCGTGACCAGATCGGCGACGCCCGGGTCATCTGCGGCCTCTCCGGCGGCGTCGACTCGGCTGTGGCCGCAGCCCTGGTACAGCGCGCCGTCGGCGACCAGCTGACCTGCGTCTTCGTGGACCACGGGCTGTTGCGCGAGGGCGAAGCCGAACAGGTCGAACGCGACTTCGTGGCCGCCACCGGCGTCAAGCTCTACGTCGCCAACGAGCAGGAGCGCTTCCTGAGCGCCCTTGCCGGCGTCAGCGATCCCGAGACCAAACGCAAGATCATCGGCCGCGAATTCATCCGCGCCTTCGAGGAAGCCGAACTGGCGATCATCGCCGAGGCAGCGGCGCACGGGGAGAAGATCAAGTTCCTCGTCCAAGGCACCCTGTACCCCGACGTCGTCGAATCCGGCGGCGGCGAAGGTGCGGCCAACATCAAGAGCCACCACAACGTGGGCGGGCTCCCCGAGGACCTGCAGTTTGAACTGGTTGAACCGCTGCGCGCCCTGTTCAAGGACGAGGTCCGCGCGGTCGGTGCCCAGCTCGGCCTGCCGCAGGAAATCGTCGGACGCCAGCCCTTCCCCGGCCCGGGCCTCGGCATCCGGATCGTCGGCGATGTCACCAAGGAACGCCTGGACCTGCTCCGCAAGGCCGACGCGATCGCCCGCGCCGAGCTGACCGCGGCCGGACTGGATGACGAAGTGTGGCAGATGCCCGTGGTGCTGCTGGCGGACGTCCGCAGCGTGGGCGTCCAGGGCGACGGCCGCACTTACGGACACCCGATTGTCCTGCGCCCCGTGTCCTCCGAGGACGCCATGACCGCCGACTGGTCGCGGCTCCCCTACGATCTCCTGGCCCGGATTTCCAACCGGATCACCAACGAGGTGGACGGCGTCAACCGCGTGGTGCTGGATGTGACCAGCAAGCCGCCGGGAACCATCGAGTGGGAATAGCAATCTGAGTGGCCGGCCTTTCGAGGCCGGCCATTTCATTTTGTTCCTGACAATGTTTCTGACAATTCAGCCTGAATTTCGCACCGCCCAGTGTTGCGGCCCCGCACCTGCGGGGGATTCGGGCTACCCTCGAAAGCATGCCGGTATGGTCCAAGGCGTCCCGCGCGAGCCTGGCAACCGCGAGCACACAAGATGCGGCCAGGGAAAGCGCGGACGCAACACAGACGAGCGTTGATACGACGAACCCGCCAGAGTCGAGCCCGCCGCGGTCCGGCACAGAGAAGTCGAGCACAGAAAAGAAGGCAGCAGTGTCAGTTGGTCAAGGCCACCCCGAGGGCTCCGAGGAGTTCAGGAAATGGCTGTCGGGGCTCAAGCCCGTCACGGGTGCAGATACCATGCTGCGCTTCACCAAGACGCCCGAAGGCTCAATTGACCTGACTCATGCCCATCCCTCGGGGCTCGCCCAGCTGATGGCAGGGCGGCGTACCCGGCTCTCGACCCTGATCCGCGACCGCCAGCAATTCGTTGTCGCGGCCAGGGCATCGCGCAACCTGCGCTCCAAGATTTTCGAACTCGCCAATGACCGCGGCATCGACGCGGGGTATTTCTCCGCCGGCACGGTCGTCTGGACCTCCGCCGTCGGCGGCAAACCGCAACGGATCTCGGCCCCGGTCATGCTCACCGCCATCTCCCTTACGGTGCGCCCCGGCGAGGACGACTACGAGCTGCAGCTCACCGAACAGGCACAGATCAACCCGGCGCTGGTCCGGCACCTCAAGACCGTCCACGGGATCGTTTTCGACGTCAACGCGGTGACGCGGATGGCGTACAGCACGGCACGTTACGACCCGCAGCCCGTTCTGGACCGCCTGGGCACCCTGGTCCAGCCGATTCACGGCGCGGAGGTCGAACACAACCTGCTCGTCTCCACCTTCGCCGACCTCTCCGGCAACCTCGATGATCCGTGGATCAACCAGAACAACCCCCTGGTCACCGCGCTGGCTCGGTCCGGTTCCGGCGAACTGGTCGACGTGCCTGCGCTGGAACCCGGCCGCTTCCCCAGCACGGACGACCGTGACCCCGCAGACGAGCTTCTGCTGCTCGACGCCGACACGGACCAGCAGTATGTGGTCGACGCCGTCCGGGCGGGCGACTCGCTGGTGGTCAGCAGCCCGCCGGGCACGGGCCAGACCCAGACCGTCATCAACACCATCGGCGCCCTGGTGGACGAGGGCAAGTCCGTCCTGGTGGTTGGTGACAGGCGGGCCAGCCTCGCCGAGATCTCCGGGCAGCTGGATGGCCTCGGCCTGGATTCGGTCCTCTTGCAGCTGACAGGCAGCGCCAGCCCGCTGCAGCTGAAGGGCCAGCTGGTCCGGGCGATCGTCCGCAACGAGAAGTCGCTTCAGCCGCAACTGAGCAACCTGCACGCCACACTGACCGGGCACCGCCACGCCCTCATGGACCACGTAGCCTCCCTGCACAACGTACGGGCGCGCTGGGGTTGCTCGCCGTATGAGGCCATGCAGTCCCTTGCAGAGCTGACCTCCATCCAGCCGGCACCGGCGACGACAGTCCGGCTCAAGCGCAGCGTGCTGGACAACATCCGGGACCGCGAGGAGCTCGCGGGCCGGCTCCGCCGCGCCGCGGAGCTCGGCAGCTTCAGCCGCGCGTCGACAACCAGCCCCTGGCACGGCGCGCGCCTGCTGACCCGCAAAGAGACGCAGGAAGCGCAGGGCGTTGCCCAGTCCGTTTCGGAAAAGCTGCCGTTGCTGCGCGGGCGCATGGATGCCGTGGCGGAACACGCAGAGATCCGGCTCGGCCGGACCTTCGCCGAATGGGGCGATCAGATCGACCTTCTCGTAGCCGTCCGCGAAAGCCTGGACAAGTTCACTCCCGACATCTTTGACCGGCCCGTCCACGACCTGATCTCGGCCACCGCGTCCTCTGCCTGGCGCAGGGAACGCGGGATCGAAATGCCGTCCATGCAGCGCTCACGCCTGCGCCGCGTGGCCAAGGAGTACGTCCGGCCCGGCGTGCACATCGCGGACCTCCACAGCTCCCTGGTCCTCGTGCAGGAACAGCGCGCCGCATGGTCCGGCTACGCGACCACGCAGCGGCACCCGGCCGTGCCGTCCGGGCTGGCTGAAATCACCGGTCTTTACCGTGAGCTCGCAGCGGAACTGGCTGAACTGGGCCTGGCTGTCAAGCACACCGCCGCCGGCGGCGACCTGGACCGCGCACCCTACGACGAACTCCTGCCCCGGGTGCGGCGGCTCGTCGCCGACACCGCGACCCTTGAAACCCTTCCGGAGCGCACGCTGCTCGTCGAAAGCATGCGAGAGCACGGCCTGGGCGAGCTTCTCGCCGACCTTGCCGAGCGCGAGGTCCCGGAGGGTTCGGTGACCGCCGAACTGGAGCTGGCCTGGTGGCAGTCGGCCCTGGAGGCCATGATCAGCGGCGATGACTACCTCGCCATGTCCGACGGCGACGCCCTGCGCCAGCTTGAGGCGGAGTACCGTCTCGCGGACAACGCCCATATCGCCAGCGGCGCTGCCCGGCTGCGCTGGAACCTGTCCGAGCGCTGGCGCGCTGCCATCTCGGCGTACCCCCGCCAGGCCGAGCTGTTGCGCAGCCTGCTGAAGGACGGCCGGGTGACCCTGGCAGCCCTGAGCGGCCAGGCGCAGGAGCTGCTGCCCACACTGGTGCCGGTGTGGTCCGTCAGCCCCTACCTCATGACGGGCCTGCTGCCGATCGAGCAGACCTTCGATGCCGTCGTGATCCTCGACGCCGAGACGACCTCGTTGCAGGCCGTCCTCCCGGCGATCGCCCGGTCCCGGCAGGTCATCGCCTTCGGCGACGAACAGACCGCCAGCCCCCGGACCTTTACCGTGGGCGTCGAACGGCTCGCCGCGGGGGAGAGCTCCTACCAAAGCGTTGAGAGCTCGTACCGGGCACTCTCTGCCGTGCTTCCGGTCTGGAACCTGAGGACCGTGTACCGTGCGGTCGATGAAGACCTGGTGCGCCAGCTCAGCAAGGGTTTTTACGGCGGGGAACTCACCCGCCTCCCG
>NZ_KI914908.1:90125-93181 GCF_000520575.1 Arthrobacter sp. I3 | reverse complement strand
GCTGGACCGTACCCTCAGCGTGGAGTACCTCCCTGACGGCACGGGGCTGCCCAGCGCTGACCATGACGGCGTCGAATCGGTTGTTGCCGAGGTCAACCGTGCGGTGGAGCTCGTCTTCGAACACGCCCGGCTCCGCCCCCGGACGTCGCTGGCCGTGGTAACCGGCAGCCTTCGCCATGCCGCCCGGATCGGCGAGGCCATCAGGGCGCAACTGCCCAACTACCCCATGCTGGGCAGCTTCTTCAGTGCGGGGGATGAGTCCTTCCGCGTGGTGGATCTGGAACGGGCCCAGGGCTTGGTCCGCGACCACGTCATTTTTTCCCCGGGCTATGGCCGCACGCCGCATGGGCGCACCCTCCACAGCCTCGGGCCTCTTTCCGCCGAAGGTGGCCGAGCAAAATTCGCCCTGGCGATGACGCGTGCCCGCCGGTCCCTGCACGTACTCAGCTGCTTCCGGCCCGAAGACCTTGACGTCAGCCGCCTCAGCCACGGCGCCGTGGACTTCTACGAACTCCTGGACCGTGAGATCGCGGGCAACACGGATCTTGGCAGCCCCGCCTCCCGTGCCGCGGCCAGCGAGCAGGCGCTCGGTGCCGATCCGCTCGTGGCCGACCTTGGCGACCGGCTCCGGGCCCGCGGGGCACGTGTGTGGCACCAGTACGACGGCGTCCTGAACATGGTGGCGGCCGCCGATCCGATGACCACGATCGGCCAGGACGATGCGGAGATTCCCCGTCCGGTGGCGATCGAGTCGGATGGCACCAGCCACTACCGGCGGATGAGCGTCCGGGAACGGAGCAGGCTCCGGCCGCAGCTCCTGGAACGGCTTGGCTGGCGGTACATGCCCCTGTGGACCATAGAGGTCTTCACCGACCCGTCGGCCTGCGCCGACCGGATTGGCGGCTACCTAGGGTTGGAGAAGCCCGCCGTGTCCAGCAGGCTGCGGACATCGCACGGGTTCTTCGACGACGGCATCGAGCATTTGGCGATAGACGAGGCGCGGGCCGCCGAGTACCACGTGGCGGCCGAACCCTCGGGACAGGTGTTCCGCGGCCACGAAACTGCTGGCCAAGAATTCCGCCGGCAGGCTCCAACATCAGCAATGACAGGCAATACAGGCAGTAAGGAGGCCGGCGGCATGAGTGCGGACGGCATCACCAGCAATACCGGCAACACGAACGACACTGGCAACACCGGCGCCACCGGCAACACGAACGACGCCGGCGCCACCGGCGCCCGCGAAGCCGGCGCGGCGGGGGCCGCGGCCGACACCGCGGGGCCGAAGCCCGGCGAATCGACCGGGGAATCGACCGGCGACGGGCCGGACCAGGAGACCGCGAAGGAGACGTCCCGCCGTTCGGAGGCACAGGCCACGGTTCCGGAGGGTGTGCTGCCGAACAAGGCGGCGGAAGACGACCCCCGGCGCTGGGGTGACCAGCCTGATAATTACGATCACGACGCCTGGCTCCAGGAACAGAAGCCACCGCACTGGGGCTGACGGCCCTCCAGCGTGGAGCCTGCGGGCGCGGCCGGCGTCGGAGCAAACTGCCCGGCCACTGGCCCGGCGGGAACGCCCTGCTGGGTGAACAGCTAGCCCGGCGGTGACGCCACAAGCACGAAAAACAATTTGCCCTGGGTCGACGCGCCCGCCAGCCTTCGGGCCTGCTCGGCGGTCGCTGCCACCACCACCAGCCCGTCAGTCTCCGCAGTGGCGGGCCAGGGGCTGGCCTTGCCGCCCTGCGCCGACGTCCAGAGCACTGGCACGGCTTCGGCCAGGATTTGGCTTTCGCCGGGTTGTTCCATGCCGTTGCTGGCAGTGAGCACCACGTTGACGAGCTGCCCGGGGGAGACCAGTTGGATGGAGGCCGGATCTGCCATCCTCAGCGGCACGGCCGCAGAGCCGCGTGGGCTTCCGGCGAGCAGGCCCGGTCCCAGGATCTGGGCGTCGGTGAGGAGCTGGCCCTGGCGCAACGGTGCGGCCAGCTGTTTTCCCTCGAAGGCGGTCTCGCTGCCGGGGCTGCCCGCAGGAATAAGGCCGGGTGGCACGCTGATCCTGCTGAGATCGCCGGGTTCCAGGGACTTTCCAGCGGGTAGATCGGCCGCGGCGGCGAAGGCTGCGACAGTGTCAGTGGGCGCTGGAGCCAGTTGCTGAACTGTCAGTCCCGCGGGGATGCAGAACACGAGGGCCGCGATAAGCCGCCGGTTCCGATTCAGCCAGCCACGCAGGCGGCGCCACGACGGACGGCCGCGGGGCGGACGCCGGCGGGGTTTCGCGGGACCGATCCGGCTACGGAACGGAAGGCCTGCGGCGGAAAACGTGGCGGCAGGAAGGCTCGCGGGGCGGATCCCGGTACGGGACCAACGGCCGGTGCCCGCTTCAGGCAATGCGGCGCGGAACGGCCTGAACGAAGGCGCGGAAGACGGCCCGGACGCCGCCGGCACAGCCGTTTTGAGCGAAGGCGGGGAAACCGCGGTGAGGAAAAGTTCCATGCCGCCACGCTACGGATCCGCGCAGAGCGGCGGGAGCCGCGGAACGTCCTATGTGGACAACGGCACAGCGGGCAGGGGCCAGCGCCGGGCAGGGGCCAGCGCCGGGCAATGCCCAGGATCAGCCGGCCGTGGCCCGGCCGGCGGCCGGCGCCAACCCGGCAGGTGCCTTAGCTGGCCGCGGCGGCGGGTGCGGGGGTGGCCGCCGGAGCTGCAGGAGCCGGGGAAACCGTGCTGCCCTTGGTGTCGCGCGAATCGGTCCGGTAGAAGCCGGAGCCCTTGAACACTACGCCGACGCTGTTGAACTTCTTGCGCAGCGCGCCCTGGCACTCGGGGCAGGACGTCAAGGAGTTGTCGCTGAACGACTGCACGATCTCGAAGGCGTGGCTGCAGTCCTTGCAGGCGTATGCATACGTGGGCACTGGAAATCCTCCTCAGGGGCAAACGAGCAGGTCCCGTGCCGCCGAGTCCGGATCACCGCCGATATGTCTATCGACCTGTTCCGTCCTTAGCAGTCGCAGGGCCTGAGTGCCAATTCTATCACCTCGGCGGGAACCCGGATCAGGCGG
>NZ_KI914908.1:76959-90025 GCF_000520575.1 Arthrobacter sp. I3 | reverse complement strand
GCGGGCCGGGATCGGCCGAGCCGGATGATCCCGCCCGGGGTCAGCGCCGTGTCGACTTTCCGGTCGAACGACTCCGCGGGGATGCTGCCCGCGGGCAGCACCTCCGTGTCATAGACGACGGCGGCAGTCGGCAACGCGACAGCGTCGGCTGCAGCGTCGGCCGCCATGTCCACCGCCCCGCCGGGCGCGGAGGACATGGCAGCCAGGGCGGCAAGGAACTTGTCGTAGTAGCCGCCGCCTTGCCCGATTCGGTTGCCCGAGAAATCCACCGCGGTGGCCGGCAGGATGATTGCGGTGGCGTCCCGCATGATTTCGGTGCCGTGGCGCTCTCCGACAGGCTCCTGGATGGGCGCGTACCGGCTGCGGACAAACCCGGACTGGGGAGTCCAGTACACCCAGCTGAGCTCGATGTCGGGTTCGCAAACGGGCAGCAGCACCCGGTGCCCGGCCTCGACCAGGGCAGTCAGCAGTGGCAGTGTGGGCGGTTCGGCGCCCACCCCGAGGTACGCCGCGAAGGTGCCCTGGCGGCGGCGGGCAAGCCCGGAGGCCCACGCGAGCCCATGGCTGGCGATGCCCGCCGCGGCGGTGTCCTGTGCGGCCAGCGGGAGTGCGGAACGCGCCGCCCTGTGGCTGGAGCGAATTTCCTCTTTTGACGCCATCTTGGCCCGTCCTCCGCCTCTTGCGGCCGCGCTGCACCGGCGGGCCCGGCAGGCGGTTCGCATAATGATTACGCAATGATTGGTCCCTCCGTTAGATTAGTCGTGTGAATACACCCATCGCTTCCGTCCGCAAGGCCGTTATCCCCGCCGCGGGCCTTGGTACCAGGTTTCTCCCGGCCACAAAGGCCATGCCCAAGGAAATGCTGCCTGTCGTTGACAAGCCAGCCATCCAGTACGTCGTTGAAGAGGCCGTGAATGTCGGCCTGAACGACATCCTGATGATCACTGGCCGCAACAAGCGGGCGTTGGAGGACCACTTCGACCGCGTCCCCGCGCTGGAGTCCACCCTGGAGGCGAAGGGTGACACCGCGAAGCTCGAATCCATCCAGGCCGCCAGCAACCTCGGTGACATCCACTACGTCCGCCAGGGCGATCCCATGGGCCTCGGCCACGCCGTCCTCCGGGCCAAGCAGCACGTCGGGCAGGAGCCGTTCGCCGTCCTCCTGGGAGATGACCTCATTGACGCCCGCGATGAGCTCCTCAGCACCATGATCGAGGTCCAGGCCAAGACCGGCGGATCGGTGGTCGCTCTGATCGAGGTGGACCCGTCCCAGATCAGTGCCTACGGCTGCGCGGACGTCGAGGCAATCGGCGGTGAGGACTACGTCCGCATCAACCAGCTCGTGGAGAAGCCCGATGTCGCGGATGCCCCGTCCAACCTGGCCGTGATTGGCCGCTACGTGCTGCACCCGGCCGTCTTTGAAGTGCTGGAGCGCACCGCGCCCGGCCGCGGCGGCGAAATCCAGCTCACGGACGCCCTGCAGGAACTCTCGGCCGGCACCGGCGAGGGCTACGGCGTGTACGGCGTCATCTTCCGCGGCCGCCGCTACGACACCGGCGACAAGCTCAGCTACCTCAAGGCCTGTGTCCAGCTCGCCTGCGACAGTGAGGACCTCGGCCCGGGCCTGCGCGAATGGCTGCCCGGCTTCGCGTCCAGCCTGGCCCCCAGCCTCGCCAAATAACTCCCGTGGGGGGCAGCTTCACCTGGCCGGTGACCTTGGAGAGCGGCGACATCGTGTTGCGCCCGATCCGGTACCGGGACCGCAAGGAGTGGACAGCGCTCAGGTCCCGCAACTGCGAGTGGCTGGCCCCCTGGGAGGCATCGAACCCGGTCCCCGGCGGCGGCCTGCCGGACTACCGGCAGATGGTGCGCTCGCTCAAGGCCCAGGCCGCGCAGGCCACGGCCCTGCCGTTCGTAATCGCGGAATGGACACCAGGCCATCAGGCGCCGGTGATCGTGGGGCAGCTGACGGTGTCCTCGATCGTCTGGGGATCGGCCATGATGGCGACGCTTGGCTATTGGGTCGACAAGGAACGGGCCGGCCGGGGGATCGCCCCGACCGCCGTGGCCATGGCGACCGACTATTGCTTCGGCACCCTTGGCCTGCACCGCATGGAGATCAACATCAGGCCGGAGAACGCCCCGAGCCTGCGCGTGGTGGAGAAACTCGGGTTTCGTGACGAGGGATTCCGGCCCCGGTTCCTGCACATCAACGGTGAATGGGCAGACCACCGGACCTTCGCGCTCACGGCTGAGGAAGTGCCGGAAGGCCTCCTCGCGCGGTGGCTGAGAACCCGCCATTCCTGAGGCCCGTAAGAGCCGCCTGACCAGCCACGACGCCCCGACGCCGGCCAGTCGCCGGTGCGCGCGCGACACACCCCTGACAATGCGGGGCAGCACCCCATATACCTCATACGGTTTTGAGTGTGGACTTCCCTCTTAGCAGCTCTGTGATCCTTGTCATTGCTGTTGCGCTCTGGATCGTGTGGGTGGCGCCTTACGTTCTCCGGAACGGACGCCACCAGCTGCAGCCTGCAGGCGAATTCCTGGCGGATGTCATTGACATGGAACCAGCAGATCCACATGCGGGGAAGGTTATGAAAATGGCGGCGCAGCAGGAGAAACCCATGATCAGCACACAGCGCGCAGACCCGGCCGGCGGCACACCTGGGCCTGGGGCGGGCAAAGCGGCAACCCCTCGGGTGAGCCCGATTGCTGCGGCGGGCTCCCCGGCGTTCCGGATTCGATGGGGGCGGCTGGTGCTGGCGGTAGCCGGGCTCCTGGCTCTTCTCACGGCAGTGGTGTCCGGAGCCCTTCGACTTTTCGGCATCGGTTCAGGCTGGCTGCCGGTGACCGCCCTCCTGGGCGCCTTCGCCGCAGTGGCGCTGCTTCGCCGTCTTGCCGTCCGCGATCGCCGGCGGAAGATGAACGCTGCATTCCGTGCAGCCATGGGCAGCCCGGAACGCACCCCTGCACGGCCGTCGGCGCCCGAACAGACCCCCTCCCTTCCTGACGGACGTCCCGCTGCCCGGCCGGAAAGCCCGCTCTTCGACGCCGAAGCGGGCCGCAACACGCCCGAGCCCGCGCCGAAGCCGCTGACCGCACTGGAACTCCGCCAGGCCGCCCTCGCTGAAGCCGTCGCCTCTGGGGATGCCTCGGCGGCCATGGCAGCCGACGCGGGTGCAGTACCGGAGGGCACCAGCTGGGAGCCCGTCGAGGTTCCCAAGCCCACCTACGTCGAAGCCCCGAAGGCCGAACGTGCAGCCCCAATGCCCCTCGACCTTCCCGAGGCGCCGAAGGCCGTAGGGAAACCGTCTCTCAAACAGGCCTCGGCGCGACCGGCAGCGTCCGATCCGCAGACCGCCGACGATTCTGAGTCGAAGCAGCTCAGCAAGGCCCAGAGCGCCTTGAGCAACCTGGATGACGTCCTCCAGCGGCGCCGCGCCTGATCCGACCCGTCCTTCCGGAGATTACCCCGGGCAGCCAGCGATGGCGGCCCGGGGTTTTTCATTTCCCCGCAGCGTCGCCGGCGGGCTTCGCTGCGGTAGCCTCGGGTCATGACAAGGATCTGCGTTGCCGGTGGAACCGGGCAAGTGGGCCAAGAAGTAGTGCGCCTGGCCGTCGACGCCGGGCACGCCGTGGCCGTCCTCAGCCGCAACCCGCCAGGGGCCGGTGCCGCCGGCAACATCCGGGGCGCGGAATACTTCCGCGCGGACGTCACGACGGGAGAGGGGACAGCGGCCGCCCTGGCCGGCGCCGACGTCGTGATCGATTGCCTGGAAGGACGCGCCGGGAAGGCGCGCAAGAACTTCGCCGACGGCGGTGCGCGGCTTCTGGCCGCTGCACAGGACGCGGGAACGGCCAGGGCCGTCATGCTGTCCATCGTGAACTGCGATCGCAGCAACTCCTCCTTCTACCGGTCGAAAGCTGCCAAAGAACAGGCCTACGAGCTGTCCGGACTCGAGACCGTGGTGGTCCGGGCCACCCAGTTCCACTCATTGCTCGCGATGGTGTTTGGCGCCGGCTCGAAGCTGCGGATCATCCCCGTGGTCAGAGGTGCCAGGTTTCAGCCGGTATCGCCGGCCGACGCAGCCGCGGTGCTGCTGGAGACCGCCGTTGAACCGGCGCCCGTTCCAGCCGCGGGCCCGCGGCACCGGGTACTGAACCTCGGCGGCCCGGAATCCAAAGACATGGTCGACTTTGCCCGGGAATGGCAGCGGGCCACCCGCGCAAAGGGTCAACTCGTGCGCTTCCCACTGCCCGGCGCGATGGGCCGCTACCTGCGCGAAGGGTTGAACCTGGTGCCGGAGGCGCGACACGGCACCGAGACTTTCCGGGGCTGGCTGGAAAACAGCGCAGATAGTTTGTAGCCTAGGGACACCGGCAACGCCGTTCCGTCAGGACCGGCGTTGCTTCGGGGCTATAGCTCAGTTGGTAGAGCGCTTCGTTCGCATCGAAGAGGTCAGGAGTTCGAATCTCCTTAGCTCCACAGATTTCAAGGGTTTTTGAACCTTTGAGTGCGCGAATGAGTGCGTGAAATGACATTGCCGGCCGCCCTCGGCGTCCCTGCCCGGTTCCGGGGCGATGCGATGGTGCGTACTAATGCCCGCCGACTGATGCCCGCCGACGAGGAGCAAGCATGGGAGCCGCAGCGATCGGGACCCGGGCGGCGTCGAACGTCACCCTGCACGTCGGCGCACCGGGACCCGCCGTAGCCAGCGAAGCGGCAGCGCTCCTCAACGAATCCCTCGGCTCCGGTTTCACTCAGCCATCAGCTCTGGCGCAACTCACAGCCGATGGCGGGGGAGTCCTTATCCGTGCCCGCGGCCGGGGCGGCGGGCTCCTGGGCGCGGCGACCGCCCGCGTCCTGGACCGTGCGTCCCACGCAGTACTGCAGGGCCGCCCGCGCATCACCGGGATCGACGCCGGCCTGGACGGCCGTCGGGTTGGGGAGCTGAAGTCCATCGTCGTCGCGCCCGCAGCCAGGTGCTGCCACTCGAGGGCAGCGCCAGCCGCGGCTAGAGCGCTTCCTTGGCCAGGGCCGCGGTGCCGGGAGGGGTTGTGCGGCCGAGCCGGTCGTCCAGTCTGACGCGCAGCCTGGCGGCGGCGACCCGAACCCGGTGATGCGAGAGGGCTGCCGGGCCGGTAACCTGCGCAGGGACGTGCTGCCCGTTGCCTGTGCTTTCCCCGGCCCCGCTCACGGACTCCCACGCGATGTCCAGAAGCTCAAGCTCCTCGTTGCGGGCCAACTCGCTGCGGGCGAGCACATCCAGCGCTGCCAGCCCCAGGGCTTTGCTGTCCCCGTCCTCGTCCAGGGCACGGTCCAGCGCCCATTGGGTCCGTTTCCACCACTCGGCCCGGTCGTCGGCGACGGCCTTCTGGCGCAGAGTCCGCCAGGCCATGAACGCTCCCACGGCTGCCGCTACAAGTACAGCAACAGGGGCAAGCGCGGCAACGATCTGCCACCACTCGGCCGGACCGGTGTGGAGGAGGACTTCAACCGGAACCGGAGACGGGGCTGGTGTTGGCGGCATGCGACCAGCCTAAACCGCGGCCCGGACAGTGAGGGATGCCGACGTCGCCACCTCCCTTGGCATGGTCCATGCGATCAACCTGGACGGTGGCGGTTCCACAACAGCAATTGCCGGAGGTGCCGTTTCTGAATATCCCCTCGGGCGGCGCGGAACGTCCCGTCAGTAGTCAGTAACGCCCTCCTCGTGCTTTCCCGCCCGACAGGATGGGCCGAACAGCACGGACAAGTAGCGGGGGTCTGTCTCCGACTCTTGACGGGAAGTCACAGCGAAGCGTACAGCCGGCCGAGTGAGGTCAGCCGGCCGTTCGTTTGATAGAGGGCAGACGGGCCCATAGCAGGGTCACTGGGATCCCTGGCTTTCCACGCAAACCGTTCGACGAAGGGCATCAGGCGCATGCCGGCGACCGCAACCTGCATGAAGTACGCGGTCTCGCGGGTCGTGTACCGGGAGGGGTGTGCCGGGGTTGCCTGCCAGTCCGCAACCCCAAATTCGGTAACCCAGACCGGCCTTCCGTACCTGTGATGCAAGTACCAGACTTTTGCGAGGAAACTCTCTGGGTTCGGCGAGCCGTAGTGATGCATCGTCATGAAGTCGATGCGGAGATTCGCCGGCCGCGCCCTGGCCATGAAGTGGTCCAGCCACGGGCTCCTAACATCGACCGTGGCCGGGGATCCCAGACGCAGGCCGGTGGATTGAAGGTGGGGCCACAACCGGATGGCCTCATCGACGGACATGCTGGCCTGGCCTGGGTGGTCCGGCTCATTGAAAGCGAGGAGGTGTTTGGTCCTCGTCTGGGGAAGTTGCCTGGCCACGTCGCCAAGGGCGTCCTTTCTGAGCAAAGCATTCGCGCTCCACACCATCGGGACAAAGGCCGGCTTGGTCGTGACGGTATACGCGGATCCCCAGGAGTAGTACCAGCTGGCGTTGAGACTCCGGATTTGTCTCAATGCAAGCGCATCATCTCCGCCGTGGGCTGCGCCTTTGAGAGCCCGGAAGGCAGAGATGGCCGTACGGGCAGGGGATGCTGTGGAGGGGGCCGGAACCGGCCCAGGGGGTGTGGCAGCGGAACTGGCCCCGGCCGCAGCCAGGGCAGCCGCCATCGCAGTGAGAAAAGTCCGGCGATCCATGGATTCCTTCTTCCGAAGCGAAGCGGGCCGACACCAATCCTCAACCAGATGTGACGAGGGTCACGCTACGCCGGTCTCTCGACATTTGGAACAGCCGCAACGTGTCGCACTACCGGCGACCCCGGGTGCGGGCTAACAATGAGTTTTCATGAGATGGTGTGAACCTGCGTGAACGGCGCCGTGGCCGCGCCGGCGCAGCAATCCGCGCGGCAAGACCATCGTGCAATCCAGCGGCAAAGCAGCCGAATCCAGCGCAGGCATCAAAGATAGACATCCAGCGCAGACAAGGCCACCACCGATGAAGAACACCACCCCGATCGCCCTGGCCCTGCTGTCTGTTCTGCTGACCGCGGCCTGTTCCGCCTCCCCGAGCCCCGAACCGTCCGCCGGGACCGCTGCGGCGGGCCTGCCGGCGTCGCTGCCCAAGCCTGACCCTGCCCAGCAGGAAGCCCTGCTGGCCGCGCTGGCCAAGATCAACCCCCGCCTGCCAGACGACCAGGCAATCGACAAGGCCCGCCGCCTGTGCGGCCGACTGCTGGGGCAATCGACGGCGGACCAACTCATCGCTGCCGCAAAGACGGAGTTCAGCGGGGACGTCCCCGCCCTCCCGGACGACGACGCCCAACGGATCATCTCGGCGATCGGGGCCAACGGGTTCTGCCGCTAGCCTTGTTAACAACACGAGGAGAACTATGACCACCCTGAAAGAACGCCTGCACGCCGACGTCGTGAGCCACATGAAGGACCGCAACAAGGTTGCCCTGACCACTGTGCGCAACGTCCTGGGCGAGATCGAAACCCGGGAGAAATCGGGCAAGACGCCAATCGTGCTGGACGACGCACAGGTGACCGCACTCCTGCAAAAGGAAGCCGCCAAACGCCGCGACACGGCCCGCATCTACACCGAGGCCGGCGAAGCCGAGCGCGCCGCGGCCGAGATCGCCGAGGCCGAGGTGATCGAGGCCTACCTGCCCAAGCCACTGACCGCGGCGGAAGTCGAGACGATCGTGGACGAGGCCATCGCGGCGCTCAAGGCCGACGGCGTCGAGCTGTCCATGCGTCAGCTGGGGGCAGTGATGAAGCCCGTCACCGCCACGGTGGCCGGGCGTTTTGACGGCAAGACCGTCAGCGAAATCGTCCGCAACCGTCTCGCGCAGCAGTGAGCCTGGTCCGGCTGCACGACGTCAGCGTCCGCTTCGACAACACACAGATCCTCCGCGAGGCGTACTTCCGTCTGGAGCCCGGGGACCGGGTGGGCCTGATCGGCAAGAACGGCTCCGGGAAGACCTCCATCCTCAAGCTCGTCCTGGACCAGGTCTCCCCGGATACGGGAACGGTCACCGTGGATCAGGGAACCAGGGTGGGGTACTTCTCCCAGTTTTCCGAGCTCGACGGAGAGGCAACCATCCTTGCGGTCCTTGACGGACTGTTTGTCGAGATCAAGGCTGCCGAGGCCGAGCTGGCAGCCATCGACGCCGCCATTGCGGCTGACCCCGCTGAGGCGGAGCTGGACCGGCTGATCCGGCGCCAGGCCGAGCTGTTCGAGGACATGGACCGCCTCGACGGATGGGATTACCAGCGGCGCATCGACACAGTCCTGACCACGCTGGGGTTCAGCGACGCCCACCGCACGTGCGCGATTGACGAACTCTCCGGCGGGTGGCGCAACCGCGCCGCCCTGGCCAAGATCCTGTTGGAGGGCCCGGACGTCCTGCTGCTGGATGAACCCACCAACTACCTCGACGTGGCCGGTGTCGAATGGCTCGAAAACTGGTTCCGCGACTACCGCGGCGCCGCGATCATCGTCTCGCACGACAGGAAGTTCCTCGATGCGGTGGTCACCCGGATCATCGAGGTGGAAAACTTCCACCTGCACGAGTACCCCGGAAACTTCGCCGAGTACGTGGTCCAGAAGCAGTTCCGGCTCAAGACGCTCGAGGCGCAGTTCGTCCATGAGTCCGAGCTCCTGGCTTTTGAAGCGGAGGGCATTGCCGACCGCCGGGAGGCCGCCAAGGCCGCCAGCCGCGGGTTGGGGAACCAGCTGGCCAAGATCAAGAAAGCGCGGACACCACGTCCCGTGGACCAGATTGTCACCGAGATCTACGGCGGCCTGCACGTGAAGGATGTCCTCTGCCGGGTCGAAGGACTGGGCAAGTCCTATGGCGACAAGGTCTTGTTCGAAGACCTGAGCTTTGAGATCCGGCGCGGCAACAGGATTGTGGTCCTGGGCTCCAACGGCAGCGGCAAGTCCACGCTGCTGAAAGTGCTGACCGGGGAGGAACCGGCGGATTCCGGTGAAGTGGTCTGGGCGAAGGGGCCGGGTTTTGTTTCCTACAACAAAATGCTGGAAGAGCTCGACGACGCCGACACCGTTTCGCACGCGGTCAACGCGCTGCCGGACAGCCTCGCCTTCAGCGCCACGAAGAAGTCCGTCAACAGGTTCCTCGCCATGTTCCAGTTCTCCGAGGCCGACCTCAAACAGAAGATTGGGAACCTCTCCGGCGGACAGAAAGCCCGCGTCGCCATGGCCCAGTGCCTGCTGTCCGGGGCCTCGGTGCTGCTCTTGGACGAGCCCACCAACCACCTGGACATGTCCAGCACCCAGGTGATGGAGCGGGCACTGCTCCACTTCCCCGGCGCGGTCGTCGTGGTCAGCCACGACCGCTTCTTCACCGAGAAGATCGCCACCCGTCAGCTGGTCTTCGGCACCGACGGCACAGTACCCGGCGAGGTCGACGTACGCGCGGCCTAAGGGCGTGGTGATTGCCCCGAGCCTCAGTGTTTGCTCAGCATTGGCTCAGGATGTGGCATGAGCGGCTAAAGGGCCGGCAATTGGTCGTTTCCGAGCGGTACTGTGGCGCTGGCTGCCGACCGGGGGGACGGCAGCGGTCTCATATCCGTTTTGAAAGGAATCTCCCGTGGCAGGAAGCATCGGCTGGCTCAGTGCTCTGGGCACCACAGGCAAGGCAGTAGTAGTGGCCTCCGTCGTCGTCACTGGCGGCGCCGGCGCAGCGGCGGCCACCGCGACCACCAATCTCCCGGCTGACCCGACGTCAACCATGACGGCGACCGGCACCGAAACCTCTGAACCGGCCGAGCCGGCCGGTTCGGAGACTCCGGTAGTGGGCGACCAGGAAGCCGCCGACGAGGAAGCCGCCGATCACGAATCGTCTGATTCGTCTGAACCGGCCGATCCGGCTGAGTCGGATGACCAGGAGGCGGACGATCAGGGCGCAGAGTCGGACGCGGACGACCAGGGTGCGGACGACCAGGGCACAGAGGTGGACGCGGACGACCAGAACGCGGACGACCAGAACACGGAGGACCAGGGCGCGGAAGACGTCGCGGACGCGCAGGAGCCTGCGGCCCCGGCCCCCGCAGCCCCGGCCCCCGCTGCTCCGGCCCCGGCGCCCGCCGAAGACGATGCGAAGGATTCGGCCGACGCGCCGGAAGCCGACGCGTCCCACGCCTCGAACGGCAACAGCGGATGGGCACACCAGAACGCCGCTGAACACCGTGCGGCCGGCCAGGCCAACGCCGCTGAACACCGTTCCGCCGGCCAGGCCAACGCTGCCGAGCACCGCGCGGCCAGCCAGGCCAAGGCCGCCGAACACCGTGCCGCGCCGGCCGGTCTTGAAAGCGATCACGCCGCCAAGACCGGCAAGCGCGGCGACTCGGGCGGGCACGGCCACAGCAAGTAGCCCAAAAGGCATGCAATGACGGGGCCCGGACCACTGGTCCGGGCCCCGTCGTCGTGACGGCACGAAAATGTTTCGGCACGAAAATGTTTCAGCGCGTAAGTGTCCAACGGTTCGGTCT
Source organism: Arthrobacter sp. I3 (assembly GCF_000520575.1). Classification (NCBI taxonomy): domain Bacteria; kingdom Bacillati; phylum Actinomycetota; class Actinomycetes; order Micrococcales; family Micrococcaceae; genus Arthrobacter; species Arthrobacter sp. I3. The sequence goes on along the minus strand of NZ_KI914908.1, from coordinate 79,545 downwards.
CAGAGGTGCGGCGCTTCGGGTCCGCGGGATAATGGAAACATGACCAATCAGCAGCAGGACCGCGACCCGTGGGAGGAGTTCGACAAGCTCCAGCCCGCCGGTCCGGACCGGGTTGCGGGGTACCCCGGTGGGGAACCGCAGGGCTTCGGCTTCCGCACCGGCGTCCGCAGCGCCAGGGTAGCCCTCGGATTTGCCGTCTACTCCCTGGCGCTGGGGAGCATTCTGGTTCTCACCGGGGCCATCGTTTTCATCGGCAGCGGGAAGTGGCTGCTGCTCGGGTTGATGGTGCTCATCGAGGTCGTCTTCGTCCTGGCGTTCCGACGGCTCATGGTCCAGGTCCGGCACCGCCGCGCGTCCGGCTAGAGCCAGCCCTTCTTCTTGAAGATGGCGTACATCAGCGCCGCCGTGCCGGCCATGAGCGCGATTGCCATCGGGTAGCCAAGCGTCCAGTGCAGTTCCGGCATGTTGTCGAAGTTCATGCCATACAGTCCGGCCACAAATGTCGGAGCGAAGAAGATCGCGGCCCACGACGAGATCTTCTTGACCTGTTCGTTTTGTTCCGCGCTGGCCTCGTTCTGGCGGTTGGCGGTCAGGGTTCCGTCCAGGGTGAGCGCATTCTGCAGCAGGTCACGGAACGAATCGGCGCGGGAAATCAGCCGCTCCACGTGGTCCTCGACGTCGCGCAGGCTGTGCTGCAGTTCAATGTCCACCCGGTACTTCTCGAAGCCCCGGCGGAGCTGTTGCATCATAGCCGGGAGCGGGTGGATGGCGCGCTGGAAATGGATGACTTCCCGGGCGAGCTCGTAGATCCTCCGGGACACCAGGGGGTCGCCGCTGAAGAGCTGGTCCTCGATCTCGTCGATGTCGTTTTCCAGCCCGGCCACCACGGGACCGTAGTCATCCACCACCTGGTCCATGAGTGCGTACAGGACGGCCTCGGGCCCGTGGCGCAGCAGATCGGGCCGGCCCTCCATCCGGCGCCGGACCTGGCCCACGACTTTCGTCTCGGCGTGCCTGACGGTGACCACGAAGTTGCGCCCCGTGAAGACGTGGAGCTCGCCGAACTCCACGGTTTCGGTCTCGTCCAGGTACCGGGCCGGCCGGAGCACAGTGAACAGGTTGTCGTCGTAGCGTTCCAGTTTGGGGCGCTGATGGGCAGAGATCGCGTCCTCCACCGCCAGCCCGTGCAGGTTGAATTCTGCCGCCACGGCCGCCATTTCCTCAGTGGTCGGCCGGTACAGGCCGATCCAGGCCATGCCCCCGTGCTCGGTCAGGGTCTCGAAAGTCTGCTCGAGGTTCCGCGGCTCGGCGCTGCGGATGCCGTCAACGTAGACGGCGTTGTCGATGATAGTCACCGGGACATTATCCTTTGTCCACCTGGAATTCGGCGGACCCGGACCGTCGCGACGCGGACCGGCCGGGAGCCAGCGCGTTGCCTTGGGCGAGCCGGCTGATCAGCGGTTCAGTCCGGTACGGGATATGGGTGTGCAGCGCCAGGACCGTCTCGGTGCGGATGACCCCCTTGACCCGAAGGATCGACCGGAGTGCCGCCTGGAGATTGTGCGTATCCGTCGCCACCACCCGGCACCAGACGTCGCCGCGCCCAGAGATCTCGTGCACTTCCAGGACCTGGGCGATCAGCCGCAGGGCCCCCACGACGCCGTCGAGTTCCCGGTGGTTGACCTCGATCGTCACGAAGGCGACGACGTCGTACCCCACCGCCTCCAGATCGATTTCACGGCCGCCGTCGTGCAGCACACCGGAGCGCAGCATGCGCCGCACGCGCGACTGGGCGGTGTTCCGGGCAATGCCCAGAGCGTCGCTGAGCTCGCCGATCTGGATCCGCGGATCCCGGATCAGTTCCAGCAGGATCTTCAGGTCGGTAGGGTCCAGACTGTTCAAATCATCACTCCGGTTCACTTGGACAGCCAGAGAATGACTGTTTTGATCAATCTTGACACAAATGTTGGCCATGCAGATCACTGGTATTGCATTCTTTAGGTACCAATCTTTCGACCGGGCCGTCGGTGTTCCCCACAGGGAACGCATGCGGCCCGATTTCATGCAAGGGCACGGCCATGACAGTCTTTAGCGAACTCCGCATGCGCCCGGCCACAGCTGACCGCTGGGGCTGGGACGCCTCCACCACCGCACGGCTTGTGATGGCCGGGGTTGTGATCTTCACGCTGCTCGTCGGCGCAAATCTTGCGACGCCGCTGTACCCGCTGTTGCAGGCAAAACTCGGAATCACGGCGCTCGATGTCACGGTGGCGTTCTCGGCCTACGTCCTGGCGCTCGTGGCCACCCTCGTCCTGGCCGGCCACTGGTCCGACCACATCGGCCGGCGCGCCGCCCTCGTGCTGGCAGTGCTGGTGGGCCTGGCCGGCGGCTTTGTCTTCGCCACCGCGGGCAACCTCGTGGCGCTCTCCACCGGGCGCGCCCTGCAGGGCGTCGCCGTCGCGCTCGCCACCGGGGCCAGCTCGGCTGCCCTGCGCGAGCTGCTGCCCAGCCGGCCGGAGTGGGCCTCACGGTTCACGCTCCTGGCCTCCGCCGGCGGGGTGGCGGCCGGCCCCGCAATCGGCGGGA
>NZ_KI914908.1:74200-76859 GCF_000520575.1 Arthrobacter sp. I3 | reverse complement strand
GGGATGCTGTCCCTCCTGCCGGGCCCGACGTCGACCCCGTACTACCTGCACTCGATTGTTCTCGCCGCCGTGCTGGTGCCCCTGTACCTGCTCAAGGCGCGGCCGGCCATCAGCCTGCACGCCGGTCCCCAGACCCTGCGGGTCCTGGCACCGCGGCGGCCTTCGGTCTCCAGCGACGCGCGCGGCGCCTTCTGGCTGGCGTCGTCCGTGGGCTTCCTGAGCTTCACCGTTTTTGGCTTCTGCCTCTCGCTCGCCCCCGGCTATTTCGCCCAGATTGTCCACGCCGATTCGCGGCCGCTGATCGGCCTGCTGGCTGGGCTGACGCTGGGGTCCTCAGCCCTGAGCCAGCTGCTGGCCATCCGGGGACGGTTTGCCGTGTCCGCCGGCCTGGCCGTCCTGGGCGTCTCCGTTCTGCTGATCGCCGCGGCCGCCGCCTGGAGCAGCCCGTGGCTGCTGATTCTGGCCAGCATCACTGCCGGCGTGGGGCAGGGCGTGGCCTTCCGGACCGTGTTCAACGACGTTGCCGGCAGGGTGGAGGCCGCCCGGCATGCCCAGATCCCGTTCGTCGTAGTAGGCGCAGGCCTGTTTGGCAGCGCCTTCCCGGTGATCGGGCTGGGGCTCGCAGCCGGGATCGTCGGACTGCAGAGCGCGGTCGCCGGTTTCGTCACGGTGTGCGCCGCCGCCGCACTGACGCTGGCGGCCGTAACGCTGCGAAGCGCCCTGCGCCGGGTCTAACTGCGCTGGGTCTAACTGCGTCGGCCGGGCCCGTTAGGGCAGCGGGCCGTGGTTGCCCTGGATGTGGTCGAAGACCAGCGTGGTTTCGGTGTGGCCCACCACGGGGTCGGTGGCCAGGTTGTCCAGAACCCAGTCCCGGAGGTCCTCGGTGGTGGCGACGGCGATATGCAGCAGGTAGTCCACCGACCCGGACGTGTGGAAGGTCGAGAGCACTGCCGGCAGTTTGGGCACCCGGGCAGTGAAGCGGTCGATCTGCTCGCGGTCATGGGCCCGGAGCCGGACCGCAATGAGGGCCTGGACCGAACGCCCGATCGCGGACAGGCTCAGATTGGCCTCGAAGCCCTCGATGATGCCGCGCTCGGACAGCGCGCGGGTGCGCATCAGCGCGGTCGACGGCGCGATCCCCACGAGCTCTGCCAGCTGTTTGTTCGAGATGCGGGCGTCCGCGACGAGGGCAGCGAGCAGGCGCTCGTCGATCGCGTCCAGCGGTTCGCTGGCTCCCGGCCGAACATTCTTCGCAGTGCTGCTCACGGATCCTCCTAGTAGTGTTCTCCGTTCATCATAAACGGCGTTATCCGACAGTTCCATTCAGAACCCCTACAAAAGCGCGAATTATTGCCAGATACTTGCGGAATTCAATGGTGAATATTCGTAAGGAGCTAGGGTGCTTTCTCAAGATTCATTGGCGGTCCACGCAGGCCGGAGCGGGCTCACGGAACTGGGCGTCCACGCGGTGCCCATCGATCTGTCCACGACGGCGCCCCTGCCGTCCGTGCACGACGGAGGCCTTGCCTACGAGCACATGGCCACCGGCGGCTCACATGTGGAGGGGCAAAGCACGGTCTACCAGAGGCTGTGGAACCCCACGGTTGCTCGCTTCGAAGAAGGCGTCGCTGTCCTGGAAGGCACGCCCGAGTCTGTCGCCTTTGCCACCGGAATGGCGGCGCTGAGCGCGGTGCTCCTCGCGGTTGTGGCCGCGGGCAAGAAGCACGTTGTCGCCGTGCGTCCGCTGTACGGCGGCAGCGACTACCTCTTGGCCTCCGGCGTCCTTGGCAACGAGGTCACCTTCACGACGCCGGAGGGCGTCGGCGCCGCACTCCGGCCGGACACCGGCCTGGTGATCCTCGAGACGCCAGCCAACCCGACCCTCGAGCTGGTGGACATCGCCCGCGTGGCAGCCGCCGCCGACGGTGTGCCGCTCCTGGTGGACAACACGTTCGCCAGCCCGGTACTGCAGCAACCCTTCAAGCACGGCGCGGCCATGGTGCTGCACAGCGCCACGAAGTTCTTGGGCGGCCACGGGGACGCCATGGGCGGCGTGGTGGCCGCAGGCTCTGAGTGGGCAGTGCGCCTGCGCCAGATCCGGGCCGTGACCGGCGGCATACTGACCCCGTGGCCGGCGTACCTGCTGCACCGCGGGCTGGCAACGCTCCCGGTCCGGGTCCGCGCCCAGCAGGCCGGCGCCGAAAAAGTCGCTGTTGCCCTGGTAGGGCACGGGCTCGTGAGGCGGGTTTACTACCCGGGACTGGCCGAATGCGACCCGCAGGGCCTCGTTGGCACACAGATGTCCGGGCCGGGATCGCTCATGGCCTTCGAGCTCGCCAGTGCCGAGCACGCCGAGCGGATCCCGGCCACCGTCGGCATGATCACCCACGCCGTGTCCCTCGGCGGGATCGATACCCTCATCCAGCACCCGGCGGGCCTGACCCACCGGCCGGTCGAAGCCGCGGCCAAGCCACACGCGAACCTGCTGAGGATCTCGGTGGGGCTGGAGGACCCGGCCGACATCGTCGCCGACCTCGTGCAGGCGATCGAGGCTACGCAGTAGCCCCCGGCCCCGGTGCCTAGCCCGATGCCCTGACCCTGCCGGCGGCCGCGGTGCCGGTTGCGGGCACCGGCGCGGGATGCGCGACGGCGGTGATTG
>NZ_KI914908.1:69935-74100 GCF_000520575.1 Arthrobacter sp. I3 | reverse complement strand
CGGTGATTGCCGCCGTCGCGCCGGCCAGCCCGATGACCGTCAGCGCAAGGGCCGTCCAGCCGAACCGCTGGAAGACCAGGCCGCCGGCCCAGCCAAGCACGCTGGAGCCGAGGTAATAGGCCAGGTTGTACAGCGAGGCGGCCTGCGCCCGGCCCGTCGTGGCGATCAGCCCGGTCCAGCCGGAGCCGATGCTGTGTGCCGCGAAGAAGCCGCCCGTGAACAGCAGCAATCCCGCCAAGATCGCGGCCAGCTGTTCCGTGAGCGTCAGGGCCAGGCCACCTGCCATCAGTGCGGTGCCGGCGATCAGGACGGTGCGCCGGCCGAACCGCGACGTCAGGCCCGCTGCCCAGCGCGCCGAGACGGTTCCGGAGAGGTAGGCCAGGAAGATCAGGCTGATCGCGGTGGCGGGCAGGCTGAACGGTTCCCCTGAGAGCCGGAATCCGAGGTAGTTGTAGACGGCCACGAAACCGCCCATGAGCAGGAATGCCTGGACGTACAGGGCCAGGAGCCGGGGATTGCGGCCGTGGCCGGCCAGCGTGCGAAAGGCCCCGCGGAAGCCGCCCGCGGCCGCGGCGGTGAAGCCCTTGGCCCGGGGCACCAGAACCAGGAACAGGACTGCCGCGCCGGTGGCCAGAACGGAGACCGCCAGGGCCGCGGCCCGCCAGCCCCACAGTTCGCCCGCAGGCCCGGCGACCAGCCGGCCGGCCAGGCCGCCCAGGGTGGTCCCGGCGACATAACTCCCGGCGGCGACGGCGGCATGGGCCTTGTTGACCTCCTCGTTGAGATACGCGATCGCTATCGCCGGGATGCCGCCGAGGGCCATTCCCTCCAGCATCCGCAGGCACAGCAGTGCAGGGAAGGTGGGGGCCAGGGGGACCAGCAGGCCCAGGGCGGTGGCCGCGGAGATGCCCCACATCATTGCCCGGACGCGGCCGATCCGGTCGGCCAGGAAGGACCACGGGAGCACCGTCAAGGCCAGCCCCACCGTCGCCAGGGAGATGGTCAGCGCGGCCTCGGCGGCCGAGACGCGAAGATCCGCCGCCAGCAGCGGGAGCACCGCCTGGGTGTAGTAAAGCTGCGCGAAGGTTGCGACGCCGGCAAAGGCAAGCCCGGCGAGGATCCGGCGGTAGGCCGTGGAGCCTTTCGGATGGCCCGCCCATGCGGCAGCGTTAGCTGCAGGATGAGCTGCGAGATTGGCTGCGTTCTTGGCCGCGGGGCGTGGGCCGGTGCCGGTGGGTGCGGAAATGCGTGGCATGTCTTTAGGCTAAAGCCTGCCCGAGGGATGCTTCCAATGCATGATTTCCATAGAATAGATAGCAAATATGGATCAGTGCTGGAGGGGAACATGGACGTCGAACACAGGCAGCTCGTGCAGCTGCTGCCCCTGCTGCCGCTGCTGGCGGAACTGGGGCGGACGGAGCACATCACCGAGACGGCCGAGCTCCTGGGCCTGCCGCAGTCGACCGTGAGCCGTGCCATTGCGCGGGCGAGCGCCATCGTGGGGACGGAGCTGCTGATCCGGGACGGCCGGGGCGTGCGGTTGACGCCCGCGGCGAAGGCGCTCATGCCCCACATCGAGGCCGCCCTGGCCGAATTCCAGACGGGGCTGGACAGCGTCAGGCACGAATCGGAGGTGGTCCGCGGCCGGATTGCCGTGTCGTTCCAGCACACCTTCGGCGAGGCAATGCTGCCGCTGCTCATCAGTGCGTTCCGGAGCAGTCACCCGCAGACTGCTTTTGACCTCAGCCAGGGTGCACGGGACGGCTGTCTCGCGGAACTGGCCGCGGGCTCCGCCGACGTGGCGCTCACGGCACCCGTTGCCACACCCAGCAAGCGAATCGGTTCGGCCGCGCTGTACCGCGAACCGTTGCGCCTGGTGGTCCACCACCGGCATGCCCTGGCCGGCCGCCGCAGGGCCAAGGTTGCCGAGATCCGGCAGGAGCCCTTCGTGGCGATGGGGTCCGGCTACGGCATGCGCTCGCTGACCGACGCGTTGTTCCGCGAGGCGGGGTTCCGTCCGCGCATTGCCTTCGAGAGCCAGGACTCGCACACCGTCCGCGGCCTCGTCTCGGCCGGGCTCGGCGTCAGCATCCTGCCGCCCGGCGGCTCCGCACCCGGCAGAGCCGCACAAAACAGCCACCACCCGTCGCGGGGCACCGAAGCCGATGACGACGGCGGGCCGGGCTGGGTGGAGATTCCCCTGGATTCTGACCTGGCGTTCCGCGAGATCGGCCTCGCGTGGCGGGAGCCGGTTTCGCGGAATGCCGTGGCCGATGCCGAGTCCGATCCCGTGCGCTTGTTCCGCGAATTCGTGCTCCGCGACGGTCCGGCGCTCCTGGCAGGCTTCGTGCGCGAACGCTCGGGAGGCTGAGCCGGGGCCGGGGCCGGGGCCGGAGCGCCGGGGCAGGTGCGCCGGGGCTGGAGCTGGTGCGCTCAGGTCGCCGGTTGGCACCGAGGTCGCCGTGAAGAGACGGCGGTTTGGCAAGCTTCCGGCGACTTCGGGGTCCTGACGGTGCCCGGACGGGGGTCGGCCGCTGTTCGGACGGTGGTCAGCGGCTGGCGAGCAGCCCTTGCACGACGCCGGCCACCGGTCCGGCTTGTGCCTTCCTCCAGCCCGTTCCCGCCCACAGGTTCAGGCGTTCAGCGTCGCCGGCTGCGGTGGCCGCGGCCCGCAGGGGCGCCGTGAGGTGGTGGACGGCAGGGTAGGCCTCCGGCGCCTCGGGGTGGTCGCGGACGAATTCGTTCTCCAGGGCCCGTGCCTGCCGGCCGGTGAAGGCGCGTGTCAGCCGGGTTCGGGTGAAGTGCGGATCCGCCAGGGCATCTTTGTGCAGCTGCTTGGCGCCGCTTTGGTCAGTGCGGAGAAACGCGGTGCCGAGCTGGGCTGCGACGGCCCCGGCACGCAGCACGGCGTCCAGCCCGGCCGCATCCATGATGCCGCCCGCAGCCACCAGTGGGAGGTCGACGGCGGACCGCACCTCGGCGAGCAGCTCCGCCGTTGTGCCGCCCGGCCGCGCCGCGTAAGCCGGTCGCGGCTCCGGGGCCGGGAGGAACGCCGCGCTGTGTCCGCCGGCGCTCGTGTGCTGCACGACGAGGGCGTCCACGCCTTGCCCGGCCGCCTGCACGGCCTCGGCCGCGGTGGTGACAGTGGCCAGCACTGCCGATCCCGCCCGCTGCAGGGCCCGAACGACGTCCGGGCCGGGCAGCCCGAAGGCGAAACTGACCAGCTCCACCGGGTCTGAGAGCAGGGCATCGATCTTTCCCTGCCATTCGTCGTCATCGTCGAGCCGCAACTGCGGAAGCTCCACGCCGTAGCGCCGGGAGTCGGTGCGCAGCTGAAGCCGGTAATCCTCGAGCTCCGCCAGCACCGACGCGGGGGGCGGCAGTTGGGCCGGATCCGGGACAAATACATTCATGCCGAACCGGGCGCCGGACTCCCGGAGGGTGCTGATTTCCGCCTGCATGGCCGCCACGCTCTTGTAGCCTGCCGCGAGGAAGCCGAGCCCGCCGGCGCGGTGCACGGCCTCGACGAAGGCCGCTGTGGAGGTGCCTCCGGCCATGGGCGCCGCGATGACGGGTGTGCCGAAAAGATCGTGGGGCATTGCGGGCTCCTTGCAGCGATTCAGTAACCTGTTCCAGTGACTAACACTGACACGCCGCCGGCGGCGGACTCCGTTCCATCTTCCACCACGCCATCTGCCACGGCGACGACGGGTGCCGTGATCGGCCTGGACATCGGCGGCACCAAAACCCGGGGCGTCAGGTTCGAAGGCGGCGCGCCCGTGGCCGATGAATCGGTGGGCAGCTCCAATGTCCAGAACGTCAGCCCCGAGGAAGCCGCCTTGAACCTGGCGGAACTCTTCGCCAGGATCGGCGGGGGAGACGTCGCCCAGGTCTACGCCGGAGCCGGCGGCATCGACACCGATGACGACGCCGCGGCGCTCGCGGCACTGATTGCCCCGCACGTACCCGGCGCCCGGATCACGGTGGTCCACGACTCCCGGCTGCTGCTCGCCGCAGGCGGCGCCAGCACCGGCGTCGCCGTCATCGCCGGCACCGGATCGGCCGCGTGGGGCAAGAATGGCCGCGGCGAGGAGGCCCGGGCCGGTGGCTGGGGCTACCTGCTCGGGGACGAGGGCAGCGGCTACTGGCTGGGCCGGGAGGCCGT
>NZ_KI914908.1:68490-69835 GCF_000520575.1 Arthrobacter sp. I3 | reverse complement strand
GCCGTCCGCCACAGCCTGCGCCGGATGAACCAGGGGCTGGAACCGGACGAACTCAGCACGGCCCTGCTGGCATCCTGCGGGGTGGATGACCCGAACAAGCTGATCGCCATGTTCCACTCGCCCGAGACCGGGCGCCGGTTCTGGGCCCAGCGGGCCCGGCTCGTGGTGGAGGCTGCAGACGCCGGCCATGCGCCGAGCCGGGCCCTCATGGAGCAAGCCGGGCGCGACCTCGCCGACCTCGCCGCGCAGACCGTCAGGCAGCTCGGCATCGAGGGACCCGTCATCCTGGGCGGCGGGCTCGGCATGAACGTGCCGCGGTTGCAGGAGTCGTTCCGCGCAGCCCTGGCCGCCGCGGGGATCACCGATGTCCGGGTCCTGGCGCAGGAGCCGGTCTTCGGGGTGCTGCAGCTGGTGGCGGAACAGGAGTAGGCGGGGGCAATCCGCCGGCCACTACGCTGGGGGGATGAGCATGCAATTCGACACCCGGCCCGCCGCTTACGCCGTCATCATCCGTGACGCCGGGATCCTCCTGGCGTACTGGAAGCAGGACGGCCGCGAGGGCTGGACGCTGCCCGGCGGCGGCCTGGACCTGGCCGAACACCCGGTTGACGGGTGCCGCCGCGAGATCCACGAGGAAACCGGTTACGACGCCGAGGTCGGCGCCATGCTGGGGATCGACGTCGGGCACTGGCCGTCCGAAGTCCGGCTCGACGGCGGCGTGCGGGACTTCCAGTCGCTCCGGCTGGTCTACGAGGCGACGATCACGGGCGGGGAATTGCGTCACGAAGTGAACGGCAGCACCACCCACGCGGCCTGGATTCCGCTGGATGAGGTGGCGCAGCTGAACCGGGTCTCGCTCGTGGATGCCGGGCTGCGTCTGTACCGTGAGCGGCCGCTGAACGGAAAACTTTCCGGCTAAACCGCTGGCCACGCACGGGCACCATGGCTATCCTGTAGAAACCGCCGGCCGCAGCAGGCCGGCAATCGACGGGGAGGTGGAAGCAATGAATGCGATATTTCTGAGCGCGCAGCGCACCGATACACGCCATGTCATTATTCCTGCCCTGTCCCACGGCGCAGCCTAGCCATCGAGCGCTAGTCTCCGCGCGCGGCATCCAAACCGCCGCAGCCCGCAATGCGCCGCACCACGGGGCCCCACCAAAGGGTTTTCGTTGACCATTTATCCTGCATCCCGGGGCGCCGGCAGCGCCCTCATTACTAATTCATCCGAACCTCATTCATCCGAACCTCATTCATCTGTGCCTCATACGTCCGGGCCCTCCGATGAGGCTGGCCCCGAAGGTCCTGTCCTCTACGGCTACACGGCCGGCGTCGCCGAGCGGTT
>NZ_KI914908.1:50312-68390 GCF_000520575.1 Arthrobacter sp. I3 | reverse complement strand
CGGGAGGCGACCGCCCGGGCCGCGTCATCCGGGTGGACCGCAACCTCGTCCTGGTGGCTGAGGGCGGCGGAACCGCCCACCTGCCCTACCCGCGCGGCGGGGAGCTTCCCGCCACCGGGGACTGGGTTTGGCTGGGTCCGAACGCGGCGGGGGAGCCCGCCATCGTGGGCATCCTGCCCCGCCACTCGGAGCTGAGCCGCAAGCGTGCCTTCGAGGCCTCGTCCGAGGCGCAGGTCCTTGGCGCCAACATGGACGTCGTCGGGATCGTCGTTCCGGTGGATCGTCCGCTCACGCACAACCGGCTCGAACGGACCCTGGTTGCGGCGTGGGACTCCGGTGCCACACCGCTCGTGATCATCACGAAGGCGGACATCGCGGACCTCGCGGACGACGTCGTGGCGACGGTCGTGCGCCAGGCAGCCGGCGTCGACGTCGTCACCACCTCTGCCGAGAACGGCGATGGCCTCGACGAAGTGCTGGGCCATCTGCCGCCCGGCGGCACGCTGGTGCTGCTGGGGCCCTCCGGCGCCGGAAAATCCACGCTCATCAATGCCCTCGCCGGCGTCCCGGCCCAGGAGACGGGGGCAGTGCGCGCGGGCGACGGCAAGGGCAGGCACACCACCACGTCCCGCGCGCTCGTTCCCCTGCCAGGCGGCGCCGTCCTGATGGACACGCCGGGGGTGCGCGGCTTCGGGGTCTTCGACGCCGAGGGAGGAATGGAGGAGATGTTCGGCGACCTCGAAGAGCTCTTCGAGCACTGCCGCTTCTCGGACTGCGCGCACGGCCGGGAGCCCGGCTGTGCCGTGCAGGCCGCGCTCGCCGACGGCGCACTGGAGGACCGCCGGTGGGCCAGTTACCTGAAGCTGCAACGCGAACTCGCCGCCCTGGCGCGCCGCCACGACGCGGCCGCGCGGCGCGCCTACCAGCGCGAATGGCACCAGAAGATCGCCGTAGCGGGCAAGAGCCAGCGGTCGGCCGAACGGGACAACCACGAGAAAGCGCCGGGCCACGGCAGTGGCAAGGGCGGTCACGGCAGAAAAAACAGTGGCGCGGAGGGTGCGCGGCGGCCCCGCTGAAGCACACCGCCGGGTGGGACAAGGGCGGCGGTGGCGCGCCGGAAGGATTTCCGGCGCGCCACCCATCCAAAATCGTTGTGCTTCCGAAGCCTTATGGGAGCCCCGCGCCGCTGACATAGTCCGGGGTGCTGGTTAGTCTATGAGCTAACTGCTTTATGGCCAGCACACTGACGAACAGTGCGCTGGCCCCGACCAATGTTGCCGCCAACAGTTAGGTAAGCCCGGAAATGGCCGAAGCCATGATCGAGTTCCAGAACGTCACCAAGCAGTACCAGGGCGGTCAGGCCGCCGTTGACGGGCTGACCATGTCCATCGATAAGGGCGCCATCACTGTCTTCGTCGGACCCTCCGGCTGCGGTAAGACCACGTCCCTGCGGATGATCAACCGCATGGTGGAGCCCACGTCCGGCGTCATCACCGTGGACGGGGCCGATGTCACTTCAATCCCTGCCGCGCAGCTGCGGCGGTCCATGGGGTACGTCATGCAGTCCTCAGGGTTGATGCCGCACCGCTCCGTGCTGGACAACATCGCCACCGTTCCCCGGCTCAACGGCGTGTCCAAAGCCGACGCCCGCAAGCGCGCCCAGGAACTGCTCGACGTCGTCGGGCTGGCCTCTTCGCTCGGCAAGCGGTACCCGTCCCAGCTCTCGGGCGGACAGCAGCAGCGCGTGGGCGTGGCCCGGGCACTCGCGGCCGATCCTCCGGTGCTGCTCATGGACGAGCCCTTCAGCGCCGTGGACCCGGTGGTCCGCGATGAACTCCAGAAGGAGCTCCTCCGGCTCCAGCATGACCTGGCCAAGACGATCGTCTTCGTCACCCACGACATCGACGAGGCCACCGTCCTTGGCGACAAAGTGGCCGTGTTCGCCGTCGGCGGCAAGCTGGCGCAGTACGCCGCCCCGGCAGAGATCCTGCGGGCCCCGGCAAACGAGTTTGTGGCCTCCTTCGTGGGCCGTGACCGCGGGTTCCGGCACCTCGCGTTCAGCCCCTCGGACGGTGTCACCATCCACCCCGTCCCCACCCTCACGCCCGATCAGCTCAGGGCTGAGGGCAGCTCCGATGAATGGCAGCTGGTGGTCGACGACTCTCTCCGGCCCTTGGGCTGGGCCGGGCCCCGCAGCGCCGCCGGAACCGCCCCGGCGATGGTTCCTGGAGGCTCCCTGTTCCGGAAGGGTGACACGCTCCGCCGGGCACTGGACGCGGCCCTGTCCTCACCCTCGGGCCTCGGCGTCGCCGTGGACGACGACGGCCGGGTGGCCGGAGTCATCGCAGCCGCCGAAGTCCTCGCCGTCATCGAGTCAGACCGCAACGTCCGGCACGGAGGGCTCTGATGGAGTGGTTCCTGGCCAACAGGGCCGAAGTCTTCAGCCTCGCCGGCCAGCACCTCATCCTGGCCATCCTGCCGATGGTGTTCGGGGTCCTCATAGCCGTTCCGCTGGCCCAGCTCGCCCGGCAGAGCCGCGGGCTCCGGTCCGGCGTGCTCACCGGGTCCTCGCTGCTGTACACGATCCCCTCGCTGGCGCTTTTCATCATCCTGCCGACCATCCTCGGGACCCGGATCCTGGATCCGGTCAACGTGGTGGTGGCCCTGACCATCTACGCCGTCGCCCTGCTGGTGCGCGCCACGCTGGATGCCTTCGACTCGGTGGACGAGGACCTACGGCAGGCCGCCGTCGCCATGGGGTTCAAACCCTTCGCCCGCTTCATGCAGATCGACCTGCCGCTGTCCTTGCCGGTGCTGTTCGCCGGGCTGCGCGTGGTCTCGGTCAGCAATATCTCGCTGGTCAGCGTCGCGGCGCTGCTCGGCATCGGCAACCTCGGAATGCTCTTCACCTCCGGCCTCCAGCGTGACTTCGTCACCGAAGTGGTGGTGGGCATCATCGCCATCCTTCTCCTGGCGCTGCTGATGGACGCCGTCCTGGTCCTGCTCGAACGGCTGCTGACGCCCTGGACCCGCGCCGCGGCGGCCACGGGTGCCGGCACCGGTTCGGGCGCCGGCCCGGACAGGACTGGCCCTGCCGCGGCGGCGATGCGGTTTTCGCGTCCCAAGATAGGAGGGGGAAACGCGTGAGCAACGTCGTCACGGACACCTTTGCCTGGCTCAGCGATCCGCAGAACTGGTCCGGCAGCGCCGGAATCCCGGTGCGCCTGGCCGAACACCTGTTCTACACGGGCCTGGTGATGGTGATCGCCATCGCCATCGCCGTCCCGATCGGCCTGTTCGTCGGGCATACCGGTCGCGGGCGGGTTGCGATCGTGTCAGTCGCAGGCGCGCTGCGCGCCCTGCCCACCCTCGGCTTGCTCACCCTGTTCGTCCTGCTCGCCGGCATCGGGCTGATGCCGCCGATCTGGGCACTCGTGATCCTGACCGTGCCGCCGCTGCTCGCCGGCACCTACGCCGGAATCTCCAGCGTCGACCGCAACATGGTGGATGCCGCCCGCGCCATGGGCATGACCGAGTGGCAGGTCCTGTTCCGGGCGGAATTCCCGAACGCGCTGCCGGTGATGTACGGCGGGTTCCGGACCGGGGTGCTCCAGGTGATCGCCACCGTTTCCGTGGTCGCCTACATCAACCTGGGCGGCCTGGGCCGTTACCTGTTCGACGGGCTCGTGCTCTCCGACTTCCCGCAAATGCTGGGAGGCTCGCTGCTGATCGCCGCCCTTGCCATCAGCGTCGACCTTATCCTTGCCCTTATTCAGAGGCTGTTCCTTTCACGGGGCGCCTCATCCAAGCCGAACCGCAGCCAGCAGGTTGCGGTTGATCTCACAGACCCCGTGATCGCGGAGACTGTTGTTCAAGGAGGTACGTCATGAAGGAATCCCGCCAACGAGGCCTTGGCCGGCGCGCATTCGGCGGCCTGGCCGTCGGCGTCGGCCTGGCCATGGCCCTGTCCGCCTGCGGAGGCTCATCAAACCCGCTGAGCTCGGCCCCGGCCAGCAGCGGTGCCGCCTCCGGTTCCGGCGGTGCCCTGGTGATCGGGTCGGCTGATTTCCCCGAGAGCCAGATCCTCGCCGAGGTCTACGCCGGCGCCCTGAACGCCGCGGGCGTCACCGCCAGCACTAAGCCGAACATCGGCTCGCGCGAGGTCTACATCAAAGCTGTCCAGGACGGCTCGGTGGACGTCGTTCCCGACTACAGCGGCAACCTGCTGCTGTATGTAAACAAGGACGCCACCGAGGTCTCCGCCGAGGACATCGCGAAGGCACTCCCGACCAAGCTCCCGCAGGGCCTGGCCGTGCTCGATGCCTCCAAGGCTGAGGACAAGGACGCCATGGTGGTCACCAAGGCCACGGCCGAGAAGCACCAGCTGAAGTCGATCGAAGACATGGCGAAGGTCTGCGGCGATCTGGTCATCGGCGCCCCGGCGACCTTCGCCGAGCGCGCCTACGGCCTGCCGGGCCTGGCGAAGAACTACAACTGCGTGCCCAAGAAACTCGAGCCGTTCAGCGACGGCGGCGGCGCCGTCACGCTCAAGGCGCTGCTCTCGGACCAGGTCCAGGTCGCGGACATCTACACCACCACCCCGTCCATCCCGGACAACGACCTCGTGGTGCTGGAGGATCCGAAGAACAACTTCATCGCCCAGCAGGTGCTGCCGCTCTACAACACGGCCAAGATGACGGACAAGGCGAAGGAAGCCCTCAACAACGTGTCCAAGGTCCTCACCACGGAAGACCTCATCAACCTCAACCGAGCCGTCAGCGGCAGCCAGAAGCAGAACCCGAAAGATGCCGCCGACGCGTGGCTGAAAGAAAAGGGCCTCGCCCAGCAGTAGACCACTGGCGACCCTGCGACGCCGGTGTCCGGGCTTACAGCCCGGGCGCCGGCGTCGTTGTTGTTACTGCGGCGCCCGCGTGTGAGTCATGTCTCAGCGGAAGAACATCCTCCATATGGCATATTTGATGAATGGCAGAATTCAAGCAGTCCACCAAGCTTCATAATGTCCTTTACGACATCCGTGGACCGATTCTTCAGGCCGCCCAGCAGATGGAGGCGGAGGGTCATCGCATCCTCAAACTGAACATCGGCAACCCGGCCCCGTTCGGGTTTGAAGCGCCGGACGCGATCCTGGTGGACATGATCCGCCACCTGCCGCATGCCCAGGGCTACAGCGACTCGCGCGGCATTTTTTCGGCCCGCACCGCCGTCTCGCAGTACTACCAGACCCGCGGGATCCAGAACATCCACGTGGATGACATCTACCTCGGCAACGGCGTCAGCGAACTGATCACAATGTCGCTCATGGCCCTGCTCGACGACGGCGATGAGGTCCTCATTCCCACCCCGGACTACCCGCTGTGGACGGCCTCGGTTGCCCTGGCCGGCGGGAAGCCCGTGCACTACCTCTGCGACGAGGAATCCGGCTGGCAGCCCGACCTCGAGGACATGGAAGCGAAGATCACGCCGCACACCAAGGGCATCGTGGTCATCAACCCGAACAACCCGACAGGTGCGGTGTACCCGAAGGCGACGCTGAAGAAGATCGTCGCCCTCGCGGAAAAACACGGCCTGGTGCTCTTCGCCGACGAGATCTACGAGAAGATCCTCTACGAAGACGCGGTACACGTAAACCTCGCCTCGCTCACCGGCGACGATGTCCTGTGCCTGACCTTCAGCGGGCTCTCCAAGGCCTACCGGGTCTGCGGCTTCCGGGCCGGCTGGATGGCCATCTCCGGGCCGAAAAAGGCCGCCGCGGACTACCTCGAGGGCATCAACCTGCTGGCCAACATGCGCCTGTGCGCCAATGTGCCGGCCCAGCACGCCATCCAGACCGCCCTCGGCGGTTACCAGAGCATCAACGACCTGATCCTGCCCGGCGGGCGCCTCCTGGAACAGCGGAACAAGGCCTATGACATGCTCAACGCCATCCCGGGCGTCAGCACCCAGCAGGCCCGCGGGGCCATGTATCTGTTCCCGAAGCTGGACCCCGAGGTCTATCACATCCGCGACGACGAGAAATTTGTCCTGGACCTGCTCCGCGAGCAGAAGATTCTTCTGTCCCACGGCAGGGCGTTCAACTGGGTCCGTCCGGACCACTTCCGGATGGTGACGCTGCCTAACGTCAAGGACCTCGAAGAAGCAATCAACCGCATGGCGGACTTCCTGAGCCGGTACAAGGGGAACTAGGCTTCGGTCAGCAGCGGAGTTCGGGGACTCGCCCGCGCAGCGGCTGCACGAAACTGGAAAGAGGCTTTCCATGACAGATGCTGTGATGTTCGAGCGGCACCCCGCCGAGACGCTGCTGGTCGGAAAAAAATTCAAGCTGAAGGACTGCGACCCGGACTCCACCCCGGGCTACCCGGGCGGGAAATCCGACGGCGAGGCGCTCCTGGCAGAGCTCGATGGCAAGCTGACCACCCTGCAGGAGCAGCTTTTCGCCGAATCCCGGTTCGGCGGCACCAGGCGCGTCCTGCTGGTCCTGCAGGCGATGGATACCGCAGGCAAGGGCGGGATCGTCAACCACGTCATGGGCCAGATGGACCCGCAGGGTGTCCAGCTCAAGTCCTTCAAGGCGCCGACCCCGGAGGAGAAATCCTACGATTTCCTCTGGCGGATCGAGAAGGCAGTGCCGGCGGCCGGGATGGTGGGCGTTTTTGACCGCTCGCATTACGAGGACGTCCTGATTCACCGGGTCCACCGCTGGGCAAGCCCCGAGGAACTGGAGCGGCGCTACAAGGCCATCAACGAATTCGAGGCAAGGCAGGCGGCAGCCGGGACCACGGTGGTCAAGGTCATGCTCAACATCAGCCGGGACGAGCAGAAGGACCGGCTGCTCGCCAGGCTGGATGACGAAACCAAGGTGTGGAAGTACAGCAGCACCGACCTCAAGGAGCGCGCCTTCTGGGGCGACTACATGGATGCGTACCAGGAGGCGTTCGAGAAAACGGCCACTGACATCGCGCCCTGGTACGTCGTGCCGGCCAACAAGAAGTGGTACGCCCGCATCGCGGTGCAGCAGCTGATGCTGGACGCCCTGGAAGGGCTGAAGCTGCAGTGGCCGGATCCGGAGTTCGACGTCGATCTGGAACGGGATCTGGTCGAACGCTCCTAATACGGAGGGAACCGGCGGCGTGCCGGTGCCTAGTTCTTGTCCGCGGCCTGGTCCCGGGCGGCGGCGAGCCGCTTGCGGGCGCCTTCCAGCCACTGTTCGCAGCGCTTGGCCAGCGCTTCGCCGCGTTCCCACAGCGCGAGCGATTCCTCCAGGCTTGCGCCGCCGGCCTCCAGCTTGCCCACCACGGCGACCAGCTGCTCGCGGGCGTCCTCGTAGCTGAGGGCCTCGATGTCGGCGTTCGGGTTGGGTTCTGCTGCCATGTGGGTGCTCCTTGGTTGTCGCGGTTTGTGCCGCGGTGACGCTGTCTGTGGTGCTGACCGTGGTGCCTGTTCGGGGCGCTGACGGGTGGCCGTGTTGGCGCTGACGGGTGGCCGTGTGGCCACGACCGTCCGCCTGGGTTATTCCTCGGCCGGTTCCTGGCCGCCGGTGGATTGGGCGGTGAACCGGCCGCCGGCCACCCGAACCGTGAGGTCCGTGCCGGCGGGCGCCTGGGACGGATGGCGCACAACGTCCCGGTGCGCTGCGGGGGCGTTTCCGGCGCCGGCGAGCTGGACCACCGCGTAGCCGCGATCCAGTGTCTTTTGCGGCGAGAGTGCACGCACCTGCGCCTTGAGGTGGACCAGTTGGTCCGCTGCCCGCACGACGGCGGCGCTGATCGCCGAGTGCGAGCGGACCTTGAGCCGTTCGACGTCCTCGTGGCGCTGGCTGATCATGACGTCGGGGGAGAGCAGCACGGGGCGCGAACGCAGGGAGGCCAGCCGGTCGCCCTCGCGTTCAACGAGCCGGGTGACTCCGCGACGGAGCTGGTCCCGTGCCTGCCGGACCCTGACAAGCTCCTCGGCGACGTCGGGAACTATCCTCTTCGCGGCGTCGGTGGGCGTTGATGCCCTGAGGTCTGCGACGTCATCGAGGATAGGCCGGTCCGCTTCGTGCCCGATCGCGCTCACCACGGGGGTGGACGCGTCAGCGACGGCCCGGATGAGCTCCTCGCTGCTGAACGGCAACAGGTCCTCGAGGGCGCCCCCGCCGCGGGCGATGACGATGACGTCGACCACGGGGTGGGCGTCGAGTTCCCGCAAGGCCGCGATCATCTGGGCTACGGCGGTGTTCCCCTGGACCGCTACTTCGCGGATCTCGAATTCGACGGCCGGCCAGCGCAGGGCGGCATTGCGCAGCACATCCTTCTTGGCGTCAGAGTCGCGGCCGGTGATCAGGCCGATCCGGTGCGGGAGCAGGGGAAGCCGCTTTTTGCGGGAATCGGCAAAGAGTCCTTCGGTGGCGAGGGCCTGGCGCAGCCGCTCGATCCTGGCCAGGAGGTCGCCGAGGCCCACGGGCCGGATGTCCTTCACGGACATGTTCAGCCGGCCCGTCTTGAGCCAAAATTCGGCCTTGATCAGGGCTACAACCCGGGAACCGCGTTCGAGCGGGGCGGCCTGGCGGTCCAGCACTGTGGTCCAGACCGATGCCGGCAGCGAGATTTCGGCGTCGATGTCCCGCAGTGTCAGGTAGGCGTTGCTGCCACGCCGGTTGAGCTCGATTACCTGCCCCTCAACCCACGCCGAGGGCGCGCGGTCGATATGCATCTTGAGCTTCTGGGACAGCAACTGCAGCGGCCAGGGGTTGTCCGGACTGGTTTGGGCCGCGGTGGCCGGTAGCGTGGTTGCTGCCGACGCGTCCTCAGGCATGCGTGGGCTCCATGGCCGGAAGTGCCTGGTGGAGTGCCTTGTGCATATGTGTGCGTGTCCTTTGCTGCGTGCCGGTTACTGCATGTCCTTACACCGGGACTGCCGGCGGCCCGCTTCCCGGCGGGTGGGCCGGCCGGCAGCCGGAAGTTGTCTCTGTCAACTCTATCCATAGCTCACCACCGGGGTCCGACTTTATGGCCGCGCCCGGCCCCGCCCTAGGATGGGAGGGATGCCATCAACCTCCTAGGAATCCCTTGCGCACTTTTGTCTCTGCCGTCGCCGTCCTCATCGGGCTCCTGATGGCAGCCGTCGCCGTTCCAGCCATGTGGGTGGACCAGAACATCGTCCAGGAAGAGGGCTTCGTCGCCCTGACCGCGCCGCTGGGCAAGGACCCGGCGTTCCAGCAGCGGCTGGCCGCGGCCGCCGTCGACGGACTGGCCGCCAGCGCCGGCATTCCCGAAGCCTTCACGGAGCTGGCCCGGCCGGTCCTGGACAGCGCGGCGCGCTCGCTGACGGGACTGCCCGGCTACCCCGACGCCTGGGCTGAAACCCTGCGCAGGAGCCACCGCCTCACGTTCGCGGACCCCAGCACGCTGCCGCCGGAGGTTGACGGCACGTCCTCGCTCACCCTGGATGTCGCGCCGCTTGCCGGGCTGGTGGCCAAGCAGGTCACTGCGGCGACCACCCTTCCGCTGGAGGCGCCCGGCCAGGTGCTGATCCATATCGGGCAGTCCGACCAGCGCCAGATGATCGAACGCGTTACCGTCTACGCCCCGATGGGCTACGCCGTTGCCGTCGGCTCGGCCATCGCCTTCATTCTGGCGTTCGTTGCGGCCCGACGCCGGTGGACCGTGCTGGTCGGGATGGGCGTTGGAACGCTGGTGCTCGCGGGGGTGTGGAAGCTGGCCAGCGACGCCGCCGGCGCCGCGGTCGCCGGGACCTCGAGCGGTAACGATGTGGCGGAGCTGTTCAAGAACGAGTTCGTCGCGGCGTGCTCTGCCAGCTTCGGCCAGTGGATCGTCGCTGCTGCCGTCGCGGGAGCGGCACTGGTAGCCACGGGAGTGGCTGTCCGGGTCGCCGGCGGGCGCAAACGGGGCAGGATTGAACACCGGTAGCATGGGAGCATGACCACCACCGCTGTCTCCGTTCCGATGCCATCCGTTCCGCGCAGGCGGCGTTCACCGGAAGACGTCCTGGCCGCGGCCCCGGTCGCCGGTCCCAAAAAGGTCCTTCTGGCAGCCCCGCGCGGCTACTGTGCCGGCGTGGACCGTGCAGTCATCGCGGTGGAAAAGGCCCTGGAACACTACGGCCCGCCGGTCTACGTCCGCAAGCAGATCGTGCACAACGTCCATGTGGTCAGCTCACTGGAGGAAAAGGGCGCCATCTTCGTCGATGAAACCGACGAGGTCCCGGAAGGCGCCCTCGTCATCTTTTCCGCGCACGGAGTCTCGCCCGCCGTCGTCCAGTCCGCCGAGGACCGCGGCCTGCGCACCATTGACGCGACCTGCCCGCTGGTCACCAAGGTGCACCGCGAAGCCGTCCGGTTCGCCAAGGATGACTTCGACATCCTGCTGATCGGCCACGACGGCCATGAGGAAGTCGAAGGCACCGCCGGCGAGGCCCCCGAACACATCCAGATCATCAACGGCCCGCACGAGGTCGACAAGGTCACGGTCCGCGACCCGGAGAAGGTCATCTGGCTCTCGCAGACCACCCTCAGCGTGGACGAAACCATGGAGACCGTACGCCTGCTCAAGCAGCGGTTCCCCACCCTGCAGGACCCGCCCAGCGACGACATCTGCTACGCCACCACCAACCGCCAGGTGGCCATCAAGAAGATCTCGCCCCAGGCGGATCTGGTGATCGTGGTGGGTTCCGCCAACTCCTCAAACTCCGTCCGCCTCGTGGAGGTGGCACTGGAATACGGCGCCAAGGCCTCCTACCGGGTCGACTTCGCCAATGAGGTTGACGAGACGTGGTTCGAGGGCGTCGCCACGGTGGGCGTGACGTCGGGGGCCTCCGTCCCGGAAGTCCTCGTCAAGGACGTGCTGCGGCTCCTCGCCGACTACGGCTACGGATCGGTCGAGGAAGTCGTCACGGCCGAGGAAGACCTCCTGTTCTCCCTGCCGAAGGAGCTCCGGGCCACCCTGAAGCAGGCCGGCGACGTCACCCGCGCCCTCGGCGGCCGCGGCACCCGCCCCGAACAGTCCTAGGCCCCGAACAGTCCAAAGCACTGGACAGTCCTGGGCGCTGAGGCCTAGGCGCAGTGCACCTAGGCCGCGGACTCTTCTGACTCGTCACGGGACTGAAGTTCCGGGGCTGCGACTGCCCGCGGCGTGACTTCGACGGCGGGCGGAGTGGCCAGTCCGGCGGTTTCCAGGGCGTTGAGTTTCCTCGCGGTGGGCAGGACGCGGGCCTCAAGGGTCCCGACCATGGAGTTGTACCGCTCAACCGACGTCTTCAGCGAGGACCCCAGCTTGGTGACGTTCTCGCCGAGCGTGCCCATCCGGTCGTAGAGCTGCCGGGCGAGCTCGAAGAGTTCCCGGGCGCTGTCCGTCAACACGTCCTGCCGCCACGTGAACGCCACCGACTTCAGCACCGCCAGCAGGGTCCCGGGGGAGGCCAGGACGACGTTCTTGGCCAGTGCGTAGTCCAGCAGGGCCGGGTCGGCTGTGAGGGCGGCGGCCAGGATCGATTCCGCCGGCAGGAAGCAGACCACCAGCTCCGGAGAGTTGCCTGGGATGTCCCAGTACTTCTTGCTGCCCAGCGCGTCCACATGGGCCTTTAGGGCCTTGGCATGGGCGGCGAGGTGCGCCTGCTGGCTGCCGGGCAGCTGCGAGGACTGCTGGCCTGCCTGGGCGGCGCCGAGGTCCTGGGCGGCAAGGTACGACGCCAGAGGGACCTTTGCGTCGACCACCAGCTGCTTGTCGCCGGGCAGCTGCACCACGAGGTCGGGCCGGAGGCTGCCGTCCGTGCCGGAGCTGTGGGCCTGCCCGCTGTGGAGCTGTTCGTGGAAGTCCACGTGCCGCAGCATGCCTGCCGCCTCGACCACCCGGCGCAGCTGGACCTCGCCCCACTGGCCGCGGGCGCTGTTGGAGCGCAGGGCGGACTCCAGCGCATGCGTGGACCGCAGCAGCTGCTCATCGGACAGGCGGGCCTCCTGCAGTTGCTGGGCCAGTTGGCCGTACTGCTCCAGCCGGTCGCGTTCGAGCAGGGATACCTGCTGCTGCACGGCGGTGAGCTTTTCCGCCACGGGCGCCAGCGCACGGAGCACACTGCCGTCATGGTTCCGGGACTCGCCGAGCTCGCGGTTCTGGGCCGCGAGCAGGCGCCTCTCGGCGTCGGCGGCGGCGAACTGGGCGCTGACGTCGGACAGCCGGGCTGACACGCCGTCGAAGTCCTGTTCCACGGCCAGGTAGCGCCGGCGCAGCAGGACATAGACGACGGCGGCGCCCGTGACGGCGCCCGTAAGCAGCATGAGCAGGGCGAGAATCAGTGAAAAAGCTTCCATGCCTTCACTGTGGCATGCCCCTGTGACAGTTTTGGTTTCGACGCCCGGAACACCCGGAACATCCCGGGACACCGTGGGATGTACCCGCCGCAACACCCCGACATCGCCCCGCGACCGCCCCCACACCGCCCCGCGCCCGCGCCGGCACCCTGCCGCCCCACAGGTGTAGCCACGGGCCCGCAGCAACGGCCGGCCGCTGGTGCGGGTAGAATATATGCTCGTGGCTCTTACTATTGGCATCGTCGGACTGCCCAACGTCGGCAAATCAACCCTTTTCAACGCACTGACCCGAAACCAGGTCCTCGCGGCGAACTATCCGTTCGCCACGATCGAGCCCAACATCGGCGTCGTGAACCTGCCGGATGCCCGGCTTGAAAAGCTGGCCGGCATCTTCGGCTCCGCCCGCCTGCTGCCCGCCGCCGTGTCCTTCGTGGACATCGCCGGCATCGTCAAGGGCGCCTCCGAGGGCGAGGGCCTCGGCAACCAGTTCCTCGCCAACATCCGCGAGGCCGAGGCCATCGCGCAGGTTGTCCGCGTGTTCGATGACCCGGACGTCATCCACGTCGACGGCAAGGTCGATCCCAGCTCCGACATGGAGACGATCAACACCGAGCTGATCCTGGCCGATCTGCAGACCATCGAAAAGGCCATCCCGCGGATCGAAAAAGAAGTCAAGATCAAGAAGCGGGAGGCGGCAGAGCTGGCGGCCATCCTGGCGGCGCAGGCAGTGCTGGAACGCGGCGACACCATCTTCTCTTCCATCAAGAGCGACAAGCTGGAGATGGAGCACCTCAAGGAACTCGGCCTGCTCACGGCCAAGCCTTTCATCTATGTCTTCAACTCCGACGAGGGAATCCTCGGCAGCCCGGAGAAGCAGGCGGAACTGCGTGCCCTCGTGGCCCCTGCCGACGCCATCTTCCTGGACGCCAAGCTCGAGTCCGACCTGGTGGAGCTCGACGAGGCAGAAGCCCGCGAGATGCTGGAAATGAACGGCCAGGATGAATCCGGGCTGGACCAGCTGGCCCGCGTCGGCTTCCACACCCTCGGACTGCAGACCTACCTGACGGCCGGCCCCAAGGAAACCCGCGCGTGGACCATCCGCCAGGGCGACACCGCCCCGCAGGCGGCCGGCGTGATCCACTCCGATTTCCAGCGCGGTTTCATCAAGGCCGAGGTCGTCTCCTTCGATGACCTGATCGAGGCCGGTTCCATGGCCGAGGCGAAGGCCCGTGGCAAGGTCCGGATCGAAGGCAAGGAATACATCATGGCCGACGGCGACGTCGTTGAATTCCGCTTCAACGTCTAGTTCCTGACCTCTCTGAGGCCTTAGAGGCGCGGGGCTAGAAAGTGCGGCTCAACGCGCCACGGTCCGGTGACCGGCATCAAGGCGCCGGGTCCAGCCGCGAGAGTCCAGATGTTCAAGCAACGGGACTGCGACTCGACGGGTCGTGCCCAGAGTCTGGCGCGCTTGGCTCGTGGTGAAGGGCTGCTCCAGACCGGCCAGTAGGCGCATCGCAAGGGCGGGGGCCGTCGGCAGTAGAACCACCCCATCGCGCAACCGCAGCAGACGCCCGGTGCGCTCCGCCGCCGCGAGCTCGCGGGCGCCCAAGCCCAGTGCGGCCAACTCCTGGGCTTCGGGGGCGTGAAACGGATGTGCGGTCAGCGTGCGCTCCACCTCGGCGATCGCTGGCTCTGCGGCGCCGAGAGAATCTCGGCTGCCAGGCAGCCGGACGTGGCCGCCCTCCGCTTCCAGCCGTGCGCCGCGGATGACGTGGGACAGCAGCCTCTCCTCGGGCAACTGCAGTAGGTCCCGCGCCGCGCCCAAGGACATTCCGGCGGCCAGCGGGTCACGTTCCTGCAATGCCTGGACCGCGGCGCGCAGCCGTTCCTGCCATGCCTCGAGGACAGGCGCATGCACCCACCAATCACCGATGACCTGGACCTCCGGGGGCGCGGCCGTCTCGGGACCGGGCAACAGCCCCAGCCGGTGAAGGTGTTCTGCCCGAACTGCTCCGCGGGCGGCGACTTCACCGAGCACGTCGCCGGCGGGGTCGAGGCCGGAAAGCCGCTCCGCCCAGCGGGCGCCGTCGCCCCGCCGCCGCAGGGAAGGCGGATCGGCGTCGAGGATACGCGCCCCACCCAGCACTGACCGGCTTCCGGGGTCGCGCAGCACCAGCCGGTCGCCGAGAACGAGGGGCAGTTGCCTGTCAAGGACGAGCCGGGCGTGATCCGCGCCGAATGGCCGTAAACGGGCAGGCACGGACGCGGTGCCAACGTGCACCATGAGCTGTTCGGGCACAGCCGTATAGGCCACCCCTGTCGTGCGCTGAATACCGACGACGCCGGTCGTGGGCCACGCATCCGGGGTCAGCAGCGCATCTCCCCGGCGGATGTCCGTGGCGGCAACGTCCCGTAGGTTCAACGCCACCCGGCTGACGGGCTGCACGGACGCAAAGGCGGTGTCCCTGCTTTGCAAACCGCGGACCACCACGGCCCGGGAACCGTCGTGGCTGAGCAGCTGGAGCCGGTCACCCCGTTCGAGTGTTCCTGCCGCCAGCGTTCCGGTCACTACCGTTCCCGAACCGGAAATCGTGAACGAGCGGTCAACCCACAACCGGACCCGCCCTGAGGTGGCGGGGGCGGGCACGCGGGCCAGGACACCGTCGAGTGCTGAACGCAGGTCGGCCAGACCGGTACCGTCAAGAGCGGATACGGCAACTGCGGGGGCTTCCCTCAGGCCCGTGCCGGCCAGCTCCGTGCGGCTCCGCGAGAGCACGTCCGCGATCCGACGGCTGGACGCCCGGTCCGCACGGCTTAGCACGACCACGCCGTGTTCTATTCCAAGCGCAGCGACGGCATCCCGGTGATCACTTGACTGCGCCTGCCAACCCTCGTCCGCGGCGACGACGAAGCAGACCACCGGGGCCGGTCCGATTCCGGCAAGCATGTTTCCCAGGAAGCGTTCGTGGCCCGGTACGTCGACGAACGCTACATTCTGTCCGGACGGGAACGTGGTCCAGGCGTAACCTAGGTCGATGGTCAGCCCGCGGCGCCGTTCTTCCTCCCAACGGTCCGGCTCCATGCCGGTGAGGGCGCGAACTAGGGTGCTTTTGCCGGAATCGACGTGCCCGGCGGTGGCTACGACGTACACTCCTCAGCCCACCCCGCCTGCGTCCGCGGCCTTGAAGGCTGCCAGCGCTTTCCGTATCGCGTCGAGAATCCTGTCGTCATCCGCCGGGGCGATGCAGCGCAGATCGATCAGGCACGAGCCATCGTTGACGCGTGGCAGCACAGCCGGATCACCGGTGCGCAAAAGTCCTGCGAGTCCCTCTGGGAGCCGTAGTGCCCATCCCGGCAGAGGCACTCCCGGGGCGCCGCCGCCACCTACCCGACCGTCATGGGACACCACGGGCACGTCGAGTTCCCGGGCGAGCCGGTCCGTGCGGCGCCGCAAGTGCCCGGCGTCGGCGTGCAGGGCCCGGACAACCGGCGGCGGGCCGCCCGCCAGCGTGGCTTCCAAGGCGGCAAGGGCGAGTTTGTCAGCCCGGACCGCACGGGCGAGCGGGTGGCGGGCCAACCGCGTGATGATTTCCTTGCGGCCCAGCAGCAAGCCAGCCTGTGGGCCGCCGAGTAGCTTGTCACCGCTGGCGATCACGACGTCGGCTCCGCTCACCAAGGCGGAGGCGGCGTCCGGCTCCTCCGGCAGGAAAGGGTCGGGCGACAAGAGCCCGCTGCCCAGGTCGGCCACCAGAGGTACCCCGTGGGCGACGGTCAGCGGGCTGATTTCGTGCAACGGGACAGTGGAGGTAAATCCATCGACCCGGAAGTTGCTGGGATGAACCTTGAGTACGCACCCGGTGTTCGACCCCAGAGCACCGGCGTAGTCGTGTAGGTGGGTGCGGTTGGTCGTACCTACCTCGCGTAGCTTCGCCCCCGTCGACTCCATTAAGTCGGTCAGCCTGAAGCCGGCACCGATCTCGACCAGTTCCCCGCGGCTCACCACCACCTCCCGGCCGGCGGCCAAGGCAGTCGTGGCCAACACCAGCGCTGCGGCGCCGTTGTTCACCACCAGCGCATCCTCAGCCGCGGGACAGGCGGCGAGTAATGCAGCGCGCGCCCCGGCGCCGCGCCCGCTCCGGCTGCCGGTTGCCAAGTCGAGCTCCACGTCAACGTAGCCGCT
The DNA here is from genome assembly GCF_000520575.1 of Arthrobacter sp. I3. NCBI lineage: Bacteria > Bacillati > Actinomycetota > Actinomycetes > Micrococcales > Micrococcaceae > Arthrobacter > Arthrobacter sp. I3. Next base: position 51,885 of record NZ_KI914908.1, on the reverse strand, counting down.
GGCCGCGATAACAGCTTCCACCGCGTCTTCAGAAAGTGGAGCACGGCCGAGGTTGGTATGGACGATGACGCCGGTTGCGTTGAGCACCGGACGAAGGGTCGTCGCCGTGCGGTCGGCTACGGCGGCGATCAGTGTTCCTTCCACTTGTCCGGGCGGGAGCTCACCACGCCGTGCCTGATCCTGGATTTGACGAACGAGGTTGCGGATGACGCGCTCGTTCAGCCTGCTCCGGGCCTTGGAGACGGCCGGCAGAGCCAGCAGGTCATCGGTGCGCGGAATCAGGCGCCGGGGATCGACCGGGTCCACAGCCCTCCTCTGCTCGCGGCGCTCGGGCCGGAAGTTGGCGGTGGCGGACGGGAATCGAACCCGCCAGGCCGAGATGCTCGGCCGCACCGGTTTTGAAGACCGGGGGGCCCACCAGGACCCGGACGCCACCGGGGCTCAATATAGCAGGGTTGCCTGAAGGAGTACGCTGGGCGGGTGAACGAGGCCCAGACGCCAGTCCAGCAACTCGGTACCGGTGCTGCCGGAACTCTCCGGCTCACCGGCTATGCCCACGGCGGCGGCTGCGCGTGCAAGATTCCGCCCGGCGAACTCGAAGAAGCGGTACGCGGACTCACCGGCCAGCCCGGCGCCGATGTGCTGGTCGGGCTTGACAGCGGCGACGACGCAGCCGCCGTTCTGGTCCGTGGGGACCTGGCCGTATTGTCCACCGCTGACTTTTTCACCCCCGTGGTAGACGACGCCTTCGATTGGGGCCGGATCGCCGCCGCCAATGCGCTCTCCGACATTTACGCGATGGGCGGGCGCCCGATTATGGCGATTAACCTCGTCGGCTGGCCCCGTGGCGTACTGCCGCTGGAATTGATGACCGAGGTACTCCGCGGTGGCCTGAGCGTGGCCGCCGAGGCAGGGTGCCCGGTCATAGGCGGACACACTATCGACGATCCGGAACCGAAGTACGGCATGGCGGTCACCGGCGTCGTCCACCCCGACCGATTGCTGCGGAACGACGCCGCCCGGCCCGGGCTGCCCATCACGCTCACCAAACCGATCGGCGTCGGACTGCTCAACAACCGTCACAAGCAGACCGGCGAAGTGTTCACCGAAGCAGTAAAGACGATGACGCGCCTGAACCGCGACGCCGCCGAGGATGCGGTGGCGGCCGGTGTGCGGGCAGCCACGGACGTGACGGGCTTTGGCTTGCTCGGACACCTGTACAAGATGTGCCGGGCCTCCGGGGTCGGGGCAGTGGTGGACCGGAAAGCGGTGCCGCACGTCGACGGCGCCCGGGAAGCGTTGCGCGATGGGTTTGTCTCCGGCGGAACGCGGCGCAACCTGGACTGGGTGCGGCCCTATCTGCGTGCCGCAGCGGGCGTCACGGAGGACGATCTTCTCCTGCTCGCCGATGCACAGACCTCCGGCGGGCTACTCGTCGTCGGTGAATTGCCGGGCCATCCAGTCATCGGACACACCATCGCGGGCCAGGGCATCGAGATCCGCTGAAACCCGGCCATTCGTCTTCAGCCGCCGGTGGTGATCGCGTCGTCGGTGATTCCGGCCGCACGGCGGC
>NZ_KI914908.1:49208-50212 GCF_000520575.1 Arthrobacter sp. I3 | reverse complement strand
GGGCGGCGAGCCGCGTCTTCTGCGGTTCGATGGTGTACCGCGGATCTCTGGCCGAGGCGAGGCCCGCCTCAAATACACCAAAACGCGTCAGGGCGGACGCGGTCAGCAACGCGAGTCCGGAGGCCGCAGCCGCTCCGCGGTGTCGGCCGCCCAGCAGTGTTCCCAGCCCGCCGGCGACCGCCAAACGCTCGCTCCATTTCAGCATGGCGCCCGCCTTGCCCTGGTGCAGGGGTTCCGCCGCCACCGGGTCCATCCGTTGTTTCATGACTTTCATGGCAACCACCTCACCTAAGACGCCGAGCACGGCGAGCTTCCGGGCCGGCCCCGTTTCGCGCACCGGCGTGGTGACCATGGCGAGCCCGGCAGAAGCGAGGGCTGCCGAACTTACGAAGACGAACGGCAGTTCCTCGTGGGCAGCGTTCCACGTCGGTGTGGCGGTGTCTCCGAGCAGCACTGCCGTGTAAGCCGCCAGAGGTCCGGCAAAGACGGCGGCCTCGAAGCCGGCCGGTCCCTCGACAGCCCGCAGCACGCTCCGCAACGGGCCCAGCGGAAGCCGGGATCCGCTCATCCGGTCGATCTCCGCCACCGCCGAGACCCCCGCGCCTGCGCTGAAGGCGCTGAGGATCCACGAGCCCACACTCATCGGCGAAGTGACCTTGAAGGTCCGCAGCATATGCAGAAAGCGCTCCGGCCTGCCGAGGTCCTTCACAAGCGCAACAGCCCCGGCACTTACCGCTGCCAAAGCGCTCAAACGCGCGTTACGGCGCAGCGTCGGCCGCCCGCTCAACTGGCCGCCGAGTCCGAGCAAAGCCGAGCCGGCGGCAACGCCGCCCAGGAACAGGTACGCGGCCACATCATTACCCCAGGGTGCCGGCTTTACAACCGGACGGCCGTAATACGAGCTGAATTCCGGCTCGGGAACCATGGGCATTTCCCGGGAGCCGTCGCCATTGGCCGGGCGGCGGCCCGGTCCTCGTTTGCCCTCCCGCCGGCGACGGCGGGCG
>NZ_KI914908.1:27177-49108 GCF_000520575.1 Arthrobacter sp. I3 | reverse complement strand
ATGGCCGGAAGCTGTCGAACTCTGAGAGGGTCATGCACGCCCTCCCAGGAATGCCACTGCAACTGCCGCGGCCATGCCCGCTACTGCCATGCCGGCCCTTCGGTACATCTGCGGAAGGTCGGCCGTGGGTACCCGTGGGTCCGGCGGAAGTCCGTAGACCTCGGGTTCGTCGAGGAGCAGGAAGACTGATCCGGTTCCGCCGACGCCGTCGTTTTCGTTCGCACCGTAGAGCCTTGCCTCCGTCAGACCTTGCGCGTGCAGGCTGGAAACGCGTTCCCTGGCCGTCTCCACCATGTCGTCATGGTCGCCGAACTTGATAGACGTCGTAGGGCACGCTTTGGCGCACGCGGGGGTCTCATCCGCGACAAGCCGGTCGTAGCACAGCGTGCACTTCTGAGCGATGCCCGCATTGGGGACGGCGGGATGCTTGGCGTGCTGGTCGTTCCTGCTGGTGGCCACCTTGACCGAGCCATCGGCGCGGCGCTCGATGACGCCGAAAGGACATCCGGCGACGCAGGTTCCACAGCCGTTGCAGACGTCATCCTGTACCACCACGGTGCCGAATTCGGTGCGGAAAAGCGCTCCGGTGGGGCACACATCGAGGCACCCGGCGTGCGTGCAGTGCTTGCAAACGTCGGAGGACATCAACCACCTGAAGTCTGCCGTGTCCGGGGGCGTGGTGTCGGCCTCGGCCAGGTCCGTCGCAGCTGGCGATGCCGTGGCCGGCGGACCAATACGCGGCATGCCCAGGCTCACCAGGGCGCGGCCTGATTCCCGCGCCTCCACAATGCGGTCCTGACCTTGCTCGATGAACGCCACATGACGCCAAGTGCTGGCGCCCAGCGCCCCGGTGTTGTCGTAGGACGACCCGAGCAGCTCCAGATTGCCGTCCTGCGGGTTATGGTTCCACTCCTTGCAGGCAACCTCGCAGGCCTTGCACCCGATGCAGATCGAGGTGTCGGTGAAAAAGCCCTTCCGCGGATGGCTGTGCTCCCAGTGGGCATCGGCGGTGGGGTCGGTCGGTCCGGACAGCTGGCCCATCTAGTCCTCCAACATCGGATTGGTAATGGCGCGGTTGCCGGTCTCGGCGGTCAGTCCCGCCCGCGCCTGATAGGCGGCGACCATTGCCCGCAGTTCCTGCCCGCGCGGCCGGCGGCCCGGGCGGATATCGCAGGAGGCGACCTTGGACTCCTGGATCTGGACGTTGGGGTCCAGCGTCACGCCAAGCAGGTCATTGGCGGCGTCGCCACTGACGACGGCGTTACTGCCCACGCCCCAGTGGTAGGGCAGCCCGATCTGGTGCACGGTGTGACCGCCCACGGCCAGGGGTTTCAGCCGGTCAGTGATGAGCACCTTCGCCTCTATGGCCGAGCGGGGCGAAATAATGGTGGCCCACCCGTAGGGCTCAAGCCCCCGCTCGGCAGCCAGTTCAGGCGAAACCTCACAGAACATCTCCGGCTGCAATTCGGACAAGTAAGGAAGCCAGCGGCTCATCCCGCCGGCGGTGTGATGCTCAGTAAGCCGGTACGTGGTGAAGACGTACGGGTACACGTCGGCGCCGGGAGTGCCGGCACTTGGCGCACTGAAGTTGCCCGCGTGCGGGAACACCAACCGCGCCGGACTCTGCTGCTGCGGGTAGAGCGCGTTGGCCACGGGGGATTCCTGAGCCTCGTAGTGGGTGGGAAGGGGCCCATCCACAAGGCCCTTCGGGGCGAACAGCCAGCCCTTGCCGTCGGCCTGCATGATGAAGGGGTCATCTCCGCTAAGGGCTGCAGGGCCGCCGAGGGCCGGGTCGGGCTGGCTTCCCGGAGCCCGGTCCACCGGGAAATCGGGAACGTCGTCGCCGACCCACTTTCCTTGCTCCTGGTCCCACCAGATGTATTTCTTCCGCTCGCTCCACGGCTTACCGGCGGGATCCGCGGACGCACGGTTGTAGAGGACCCGGCGGTTGGCTGGCCATGCCCAGCCCCATTCCGAAGCCACGGGCCCTTGTTCCTGACCAGGCTTACGGTTGGCAGCGTGGTTGGAGCCACCAGCGTAAACACCGGTGTAGATCCAACAGCCAGCGGCCGTGGAACCGTCGGCGCGAAGTTCGGTGTAGGCGGAGAGGGGCTTACCGGCGTCCGGTCCAGCCAGTTGGCGGCCGTTGATCTCCGCAAGCACAGCCTCGGCATCCGGATCGCCGTGCTCATCCGTGGGATAGTCCCAGGTCAGGTCGAGCAGGGGACGGTCCCGCTCGTCCTCGGAGCCAGCCAGCTTCGCCCGGATCCGTTGGCCTAGCTCGAAGAAGAACTGCAGTTCGCTCTGGCACTCCCCGGGCGGTGCCACCGCCTGGTGCCGCCACTGCAGCAGACGCTGGGTCTGCGTGAACGAGCCGGCTTTCTCCACATGGGTGGCTGCGGGCAGGAAGAAGACTTCGGTCTCGATGTCCTCGGTGCGCAGTTCGCCGGATTCGATCTCCGGGCCGTCCTTCCACCAGGTGGCCGACTCGATCATGTTCAGGTCACGCACCACCAGCCACTTCAGATGGGACATGCCAAGCCGTTGCAGCCGGCCGTTGGCCGAGCCCACTGCGGGGTTCTGTCCAAGGATGAAGTAGCCCTCCACCTCGTCCTTGAGCATGCTCATAGTGGTCTCATATGTGCCGTGCGCCCCCGTCAGCCGCGGAAGGTAATCATAGGCCCAGTCGTTGTCCGCGGTCGCGGCTTCACCCCACCAGGCCTTCAGCAGGCTGACGGTGTAGGCGTCGGCGTCGGCCCAAAAGCCCTTTTGCTGTTTTGACCCGACGGCTGCCAGATATTCACTGAGGCTGTCGTGGCGGCCGGCACTGGGCATCGGCAGGTAGCCGGGTAGCAGGTTGAACAATGTGGGGATGTCGGTGGACCCCTGGATGCTGGCATGGCCGCGAAGGGCCATGATCCCGCCGCCGGGGCGCCCCACGTTTCCCAGCAATAGCTGAAGGATCGCCGCGGCCCGGATGAACTGCGCTCCCAAGGAATGCTGAGTCCAACCCACCGCGTAGGCAAAGCAGGTAGTCCGGTCGCGTCCCGAGTTTTCCGTGATGCTGCGGGCAAGATACTCGAAATCCGCCACTTTGATGCCGCACATGTCCCGGACCATCTCCGGGGTGTACCGGGCATAATGCCGCTTGACGATCTGGAAGACCGTCCGGGGGTCTTGCAGGGTGTCGTCCCGCTGAACTTCGGCATGCTCCAGCGGCGGCCCNGTGTCGGCGGCAGCACGGGCGGACGCTTCGGCGCCGTGTTCGCGGCTGGGCCCGGGCTCATGAATCGCGCCCTCACCTTGTTCCGCGTACGCCCAGGACGACGTGTCGTACGCCCTTTTTTCCGGATCGAAACCGGAGAACAGGCCGCCCAGGTCCTCGGCATCGCGGTAGTCCGCATGCACCAGCGTCGCCGCATTGGTGTACGCGCCGACGTACTCCTTGAACCAGAGGTCATTGGTGATGACGTAGTTAATCAGGGCGCCCAGAAGGACGACGTCAGAGCCGGCCCGGATCGGAATGTGCTTGTCCGCGACGGCGGAGGTACGCGTGAAGCGGGGATCGACGTGGATGACCTTAGCTCCGCGTGCCTTAGCCTCCGCAACCCACTGGTATCCCACCGGGTGGCATTCGGCCATGTTGGAGCCCTGAATGACGATGCAGTCGGCATTGGCCATGTCCTGCAGTGATTGCGTCGCACCACCGCGCCCAAACGAGGCTCCCAAACTGGGAACCGTGGAGGAGTGTCAAATGCGGGCTTGGTTCTCGATCTGTACCGCACCGGCAGCCGTGAAGAGTTTCTTGATCAGGTAGTTCTCTTCGTTATCGAGTGTTGCCCCGCCCAGCGAAGCAATCCCCATCGTGCGGCGAAGCAGCCTGCCTTCCTCGTCTTCTTGCTGCCACGTCCTGCGGCGGGTCTCGATGAAGCGGTCCGCCACCATGTCGACGGCGGTGGCCAGGTCCAGGTGCTGCCACTGGGTGGAGCGCGGCGCACGGTAAAGCACACCGGTTTGACGGCCTGGCGAGTTGACCAACTGTTCACTGGCAGAGCCCTTGGGGCACAAGCGGCCGCGGGATATTGGCGAATCCGGATCGCCCTCGATTTGAACGACCTTTTCGTCCTTGACGTAGACCAGTTGTCCGCAGCCCACGGCGCAATACGGGCACACGCTCTGCACCACGCGGTCAGCGGTGACCGTCCGTGGAGTAATGGCCCTGGTCTGCGGGGATGTCACCGCCGGACCGCGGCCCAAGAGGTCGCCCGTACTCAACTGCCGGACGACCGGCCACTGAAGAAAACTGCGTCGTGCCATGAAAGGAGCCTACCCAATCAGGGCCCCGGGGAACAGGGGCGGGTACTGACTGTGGAGGAACGAGTGTCATGGTTTCCGCAACAGACCCCCTGCCAGCTTCTTCCCGTTTGTTATGTCGATTATTGGGAATGCAGACAGAGAATGCCGCTCGGAGGACGCAACGAGTGCGATTGCGGATAACGCTGACCGCCACACCGCTTTAGAATTTCTGGTAGCTGTCACCCGGGACCAGGGACGGGAAACCACGATGAAAGGAAGCCCATGAACACTGACCCAAGCAAGGCCGGCGCCGTGAATGCTGCGCCACTCACCGTGGACCCTACCGGGCAGGACCCCACCGTTAAGGACCCTGCTGCGGATGTGAAGCTGCAGCTTCAACTTGCTATTTTCGAGGCCAGCAAGGACTCCGAAGGCAAAAGCCTCGCCGAGATCCTAGAAAGCCTGCGGTCCGCCTTCGCCGCGCGCGGCGTTGCGGAACCGCCGGCCACGTGGTTAGAATCCGTCGCCTCTTCAGCGTTCTATGGTGAGCCCTACCTCCTTGATTTCCCCACTGCGATCGCAGCAGACGCCGTCGTGCCCGCTCCGAATCAGGAAGTCCGGAACCGCCTCGCGGCCCGCCGCGAACTTCGGGCGGAAGAGCTTCCGCCCGGAATCTTCCCCTCCCGGAACGATTGGGACGTGCCCGTCATCGAAGCTCCCGCGGGTGCCCCCGAGCCTGTCAACCCGGCCACCATGTCCCGGCGGGCGACGAGAATCGCTGCGGGCCTGGCGTTCGTAGGAGTTGTGGCCGCGGCCACCGTCGTGATCGTCCAGTCTGCCCGTGCATCCAACCGACACAGGACGACCCTGCGGGCCCGCACCCCTGGAGGGAGAGTCAGCTAAGGCAGCAAGCTCAGCTGCCCGCTGGCTCCCCGCCGCTTGGAGAAGAGGTTATTCTGCGACGGAACGTGGTGGAGTTCCGCTTTAACGTCTGAGTCAGCTCCGGTACCTCCCGGGAATCCTCGGTCGAAGTGTTGGGGAACTTAACGTTCTTCCGAGACGGTGATTGTTCCCGAGGCGGTGGCGGCTCGGAGTGCGCTAGCCTGAACGGCGTGGACCGCATAGACATGGATGACGCTGCAACACTCGTGACCCTGCTGCATGATGGGAGGCGCTCCTCGTCGCTCCGTGCGCTGCTGCCGGGGTGGGACATGCTGCAGGCCGACGTCCCTTCCCGGGAACGGGTAGAGACGGCAATAGCGGTCCTGGTCGGTTCCAGCCTTGCTGAGGTCGACTCATCGTGGGGGATGCGGCTCACGGAGCAGGGCGTGCAGCTCAGGCGGTCCGTGAAAGGTGCTCGGGGGATGCGGGAGATCCCGGGGGCAATCAGCGATCTGCTGGTAGGACGCCAGTTGAGCCGTGCAACGCTGAGTCTTCCTCACGAGGTCTTTGATGCGGCGCGCGAGGACTATCTGGACGCGGCCCAACGCAGGGCTGAGCGCCGATCGCGACATCGCTGGTGGTGGCCCGACCCATCCAGGCCCCGTCCAAGGAAGCCGTCGGGCTAGGATCGCCGCGCCGCTGAGCATGCCGACGTTGTCGCGGACGAGCTGCGCCAGCTGGGTCACCCGAACACATCCGAGTCGTTCACCCGTCTGGCCGACCACCTGCGCAGCGGTGTGACGAGGGCCGCGCAGGGAGTTCAAAGCAGACTTGTGTTCTATGCTGCGGGCGGGTTGCGGAAAGATCGCGGGCCAGCGGTTGCCAACGGCGGCCTGAATCCACAGGTCCTCGACCGTGCACCGCTGGTGGCGGAGACGTTTATTCGTTACGGAACGTCGTGGAGTTCCGCTTCAACGTCTAGTTTCTGATCTGCTTGAGGCCAAAAGCGATAGCCGCTAAGAACACGTGTTCTTGGCGGCTATCGCTTTTGCGAGCGGGTGAGGGCTTCACGGACGGTTGGTTATGAGGCGGACTCAAGCCAGGAGCTAACGGCGTCCCGTGCGGCGGCGGGCTGCTCGTGGAACAGGAAGTGGCCGGCACCCTCGACGACGGTGAACCGGGCCGTGGGCAGCGCTTTTCGAAATGCCCGCCTTCAACGAGCACGGACTGGCGCGCCCGCGCTTGGAGCTGCTCCGCGGAGTCGGCTCGGGCGGACGTGCTTACGAGTGCGAGAGCGGTGACGCGATCTGGCGCTTGTCGGATGACTTCGAGGGCGACGTACCCTCCCATGCTTGTTCCGAGAACAGCAATGTCGCCGACGTTCCCGCGGAGGATCCGTTCGGCCATGGCCGCAATGGTGTCGTCTTGCCGGGTGTCGGCCAAAGTGACTTGCCCGCGCGTCCAGACGGTATCGATCACCGGGGCGTAAGCGAGGGAAGAGCAGAGCAGAGGCGGTATCAGGACAATCTTCACGTTCTCAGTCTTGCTGCACCCGCCGACAATAAACCATCGACGCAGGCGTTCTGGCTCACGGTAATCATTTCGACCATCAGAACAGACCAACCGCGTTGATCCAACGAACGAAACCGAATCTGTTATCAACGGGCGATGCTTACGGGCTTTACGGCCAGGTTGTTAGGATCGGGCCGACCATACTGACCATGAGCGTTTACCCGAGAGAGCGAGGATCCGTGAAAGCCGACCATTATGACAGTTTTGCCGGGAGCTACTCGGCGGAAAACGAGTCTAGCCTCCTCAACGCCTACTACGAGCGGCCGGCGATGATTGACCTCGCCGGCGACGTCGACGGCCACCGGGTCCTGGATGCAGGGTGCGGCTCCGGGCCCCTGTCCGCGGCACTGAGCGCGAAGGGCGCGATCATGACCGGCTTCGATTCCAGTCCTGCGATGCTCGAATTTGCAAGACTGCGACTGGGCGCAACCGCGGATCTATACTTGGCCGACCTCAGCAAGCCGCTCCCTTTCGCGGATGGCTCCTTCGACGACGTTGTCTCGTCCTTGGTCCTGCACTACCTGGAGGACTGGTCAGCGCCGCTTGCCGAACTGCGGCGCGTGCTGAAGCCGGGCGGTCGTCTGATCCTGTCGGTCAACCACCCCACGGTCAGCGTGATCACCCAACCAGCCGAGGACTACTTCGCCATCCGGCAGTACTCGGAGGATTACGAGTTCGATGGCGTGCCTGCGGTTCTGACTTTCTGGCACCGACCACTTCACGCGATGATCAACGCCTTCACATCGGCGGGATACCGCGTCGCCACCGTGAGCGAACCAGGGCCATCTCCAGACACGCCGCACGAACTCCTTCCGCCGCGCATCCTCACCGGCGAGAAGACAGCATTCCTGTCCTTTATCTTCTTTGTCCTCGAAGCCGGCTGATGGCAGCTGAGGGACGTGAGGACACGAGCCGCCGCCGTCCCAAGTTCACGCCAACGACCTGTCGCGATGGTCAACTGATGAGAAGGAGGCTCTTCGCCGCCCGGCAGCGCGGTAATTCTGCCAAGTAATTAAGGATTAACTGGAGGAGCCCCGATTCTCGGATCGGGGCTTTTCCCGTGTGCGGCGCTTTTATCCTTTTGTTACGCCGCGTCAACGTTTTGTGGGAAAGCTGGCCCTGCGGAACCTGCCCAATGTTGCAGCTCCATAACGAACTTTACGGTGAGTCAACTTTGGTGGCTCCAAAGGGTCTTTGGGGTTACGCTTCATGCCATGTGAGACGGGCCACACTGCCGCTGGGGGAGTGTGGACGTCTGTCTGGCGCCTTCGGCGCCGGTCTCACCCACACCACAGAAACAAGGAGGCGGAATGCGCTTGGGTCGTATTTCCAAAGCAGTGGGCGTGGCGGCAGCAGCTGCCATCGCCCTCAGCGCCTGCGCGGGCAACAGCGGCGGGACAACCCCGACCACTGCGGCGGCAGCAAGCAAGCAAGGCGGATCGGCAACCGTAGTAGAGGTCAACGCGTTTAACACGTTCAACCCGAACACGGCCGATGGAAACACTGACATCAACTCGAAGGTCAGCTACGCCACGCACTCGGGCTTCTTCTACATCGACAACAAGCTCAACGTTGTCCGCAATGAGAAGTTCGGCAAGATGGAAAAGGTCTCTGACGATCCGCTGACGGTGAAGTACACCATCAACGACGGCGTGAAGTGGTCCGACGGCACTCCTGTTACCGCAGCCGACCTTGTGCTGCAGTGGGCCGCCTTCTCCGGTTACTACAACGACGCCGACGCGGAAGGTAAGACCGGAACGTCCTACTTCTCCTACGCCGGTGACCCCACCGGTATCGCCCTCACCGACTTCCCGGAACTCGGTGACGACGGCCGCAGCATGACGCTGAAGTACTCCAAGCCCTTCGCGGACTGGGAAATCGCCCTCGGCGGCCCCGGTATTGACATCCCCGCCCACGTCCTGGCCAAGAAGGCAGGCCTGGCGGACACCAAGGCGTTCATTGACCTGCTGAAGGGCATGCCCCGCGGCGATTCCAAGGCCCCCAAGCCGGCGAACGCCCAGCTCAAGGCTATGGCGGACATGTGGAACACCGGCTTTGACACCAAGACCCTGCCGGCCGATCCGAGCCTGTACCTCTCCAATGGCCCGTTCCTCGTCAAGAGCATCAACCAGGACCAGTCCCTGACCATGGTCAAGAACAAGGACTACAACTGGGGACCGGAAGCCAATCTGGACGAAATCACCGTCCGCTACATCGGTGAGGCACCCGCCCAGGTCCAGGCTCTCAAGAACGGCGAGGCGGACATCATCGCCCCGCAGGCATCCGCGGACACCGTGGAGCAGCTCAAGGCACTCGAAAGCCAGGGCGTGACGGTCGACGTCGGCAACCAGCTCGCGTACGACCACATCGACCTGAACTACTCCGGCCCGTTTGCCGACAAGAACGTCCGCGAGGCGTTCATGAAGGCCGTCCCGCGTGCGGACATCGTCGACAAGATCGTCAAGAAGCTGGATCCGAAGGCTGCACCGCTTGACTCCCAGCTCTTCGTTCCGGACCAGGCCCCGTACGCCGACTCGGCCAAGAACAATGGTTCCTCCGCCTACCAGGGTGTGGACATCGAGGGTGCCAAGAAGCTCCTCAACGGCGCCACCCCCGAAGTTCGCATCATGTACAACAAGGACAACCCCAACCGTGTTGACGCTTTCTCCCTGATCAGCGAGTCCGCCACCAAGGCCGGCTTCAAGATCGTCGACGGCGGCCTCGGCAAGTCTGACTGGGGCAAGGCCCTCGGTGACGGCAGCTACGATGCCACCATCTTCGGCTGGAGCAACTCGGGTGTCGGCGTGTCCGGCGTTCCGCAGATCTTCAAGTCCGGCAACGACTCCAACTTCAACCAGTTCAGCGACCCCGCAGCCGACAAGCTGATGGACGAACTGATTGTCACCACCGACAAGAGCAAGCAGGACGGCCTCGTTGCGCAGATCGACAAGATGATCTGGGATTCGGCCTACGGCCTGCCGCTGTTCCAGTCGGTTGGCGTGGACGCGTACAGCGACCGCATCACCGGTGTGAAGTACATGCCGAACCAGACCGGCGTTTGGTGGAACTTCTGGGAATGGGCACAGAAGTAGCCCGCGACCCCAAGTAACACTGCTGGAAAGGCGTCGGGACCACAGCTTCTTCGGTCCCGGCGCCTTTCTGGCGACATCCCTGACGATGCCGTGGTCCCGCCGCCACATCGGCGGGAACCGGCCAAACTCCGCGACCGGTCCGGGCAATCCCTGGGCCCGAATTCCGAGGTTCTATTCCAATGGTGACCTACATCTTCCGGCGGCTCGTGACTGCCGCCCTCATCCTTCTCGGTGCGTCCTACCTCGTATATCTCCTGACAGCGGCGTCCGGCGATCCCCTCGAGGAATTCCGCGCCAACCCCACGCCCCAGAAGCAGCAGCTCATGGACGCGAGGACCGAGCTCTTGCAGCTGGACACACCGGCCCCGCTGCGGTACTTCAAATGGTTCGGCGGCGCTGTCCAGTGCCTCGTTCCGTTCGCCAACTCCTGTGACCTCGGGAAAAACATCGCCGGTCAGCCCATCACCGAAGCCCTCGGCTTCGCGCTCGTCCAGACCCTGACCCTCGTCACCGCGGCAACGGTGCTCGCCATCCTGATCGGCATCACCCTGGGCATCGTCACCGCCCTGCGGCAGTACAGCACCCTGGATTACGGCGTGACGTTCATGGCCTTCCTGTTCTTCTCACTGCCGATCTTCTGGGTCGCCGTCCTGCTCAAGGAATTCGGCGCCATCGGCTTCAACGACTTCCTGCGCAACCCCGACGTGCCGCTGCCCGCGGCCCTCGGGATCGGCGTCGTCGTCGGCGCAGTGACAGCCGTCGCGGCGGGCGGCACCATGCGGCGCCGGCTGCTGGCCGGCGCCGTCGCCTTCGCCTTCGTCACCGCGGTGCTCATTTACTTCTCCGCCACCGAATGGTTCAAGACCCCGGGCCTGGGCCCCGTGGTCATCGCCATCGCCGGTGTCGGCATCGCGTTCGCCGTGACCCTGCTCTCCGCCGGGCTGAAAAACCGCAAGGCCCTGCAGTCGGCCCTGATCGCCGTCGGCGTCGGGGTCGTGCTCTACTTCCTCCTTCAGCCGCTGCTCAATGAGGCCACATTCCTGATGATCGTGCTCCTGGCGGTCGCCTTCGTCCTGATCGGCATGGGCATCGGCTACCTGGTGGGGGGCTACGACCGCGGGCAGTCCATGCGGGCGGCAGCCATCACCTCGTTCCTGGTCGGCTTCCTGATCCTGCTGGACCGGTACATGCAGGCGTGGCCCAGCTACTTCAACAACAGCCGTGTGCGCGGCCGGCCGATCGCCACCATCGGTGCCAGCACGCCGAACATCCAGGGCGACTTCTGGGTCCTGAGCCTTGACTCCTTCACCCACCTGATCCTGCCCACCCTGGCCCTGATCCTCATTTCACTTGCCAGCTACACCCGCTTCACCAGGGCCTCGATGCTCGAAATCATGAACATGGACTACATCCGCACGGCCCGGGCCAAAGGCCTGAGCGAGCGGACCGTCATCATGCGCCACGCCTTCCGCAACGCACTGATCCCGATCGCCACGATCGTGGCCTTCGACATTGGGGCGCTGATCGGCGGTGCCGTCATCACCGAAACCGTCTTCTCGGTCCGCGGCATGGGCTTCCTGTTCCTGGACGGGATCGCGCACACCGATCCCAACCCGGTCATGGGCGTCTTCATCTGCGTGGCCATCACGGCCATGGTCTTCAACCTCATCGCGGACCTCGCCTACTCCGCACTGGATCCGCGCGTAAGGGTAAAAGCATGAGCCAGCCAAGTCAGCAGGAAGTAATCATGGCCGAAGACGAAGCCTCGCGGATATCAGCCGCGGCCGGCGTTGAGCCGGTCCTTGAGGCCAAGGGCCTCAGCCAGGGCCAGATCGTCCGGAAGCGGTTCCTCGGACACTCCGGCGCCATTATCGGCCTCGTGGTGTTCGCCTTCATTTTCATCCTGGCCTTCACCTCGGTGGGCTACCTGGGAATCCCCGGCTGGTGGAAGTACTCCCACACGCAAGTCTCGCCACTGGTCAACGGCGGCGCGCCCACCTCCTCGCTGTGGCCGCTGGCCTGGGGCGAACATCCGTTCGGCCAGGACCGGATCGGCCGCGACCTCTTCGCCATGACCATGCGCGGCGCGCAGCAGTCCATCACCATCATGATCGTGATCGGCCTCATCGCCGGCCTGATCGGCGTCGTGGTCGGTGCCATCTCCGGCTACTTCCGCGGCTGGTCCGAGGCCATCCTGATGCGCCTGACCGACGTCATCATCATCATTCCGGCCCTGTTGCTGGCCGCCGTCATGGCCGCCCTCGCCGGCCGCCGGGACCAGGGGAGCTGGTTCGCCTCCTTCGCCAGCACCAACGGCGTTCTGGCCCTCGGGATCTTCCTGGGCCTGATCAGCTGGGTCGCCCTGGCCCGGCTGATGCGCGGCGAATTCTTGTCCCTGCGCGAACGCGAGTTCGTGGATGCGGCCCGGATTTCCGGCGCCAGCAACGCCAGGATCATCTTCAAGCACATCCTGCCCAACGCTGTCGGCGTGCTGATCGTGAACGTGACCCTGACCATGTCCGCCGCGATCCTCACCGAGACGGCGCTGAGCTACCTCGGCGTCGGCGTCAAGGCCCCGGACACGTCACTGGGCCTGCTCATCTCCCAGAACCAGCAGGCTTTCGCCACACGGCCCTGGCTCTTTTGGTTCCCGGGCATGTTCATTGTGCTCATCTGCCTCAGCATCAACTTCATCGGCGACGGCCTGAGGGACGCCTTTGACCCACGGCAGAAGAAGTTCAATGCCAAGAAGGCGGCCGATCATGGGGGTGCCGCGGTGCAGGCAGGTACCGTCACCGGACTTGGCGCCTCGGCGCCTGAGGATCCCCGCAACGACGGGCCGTCTGACGGAACACGGGGCCAGTAGATGCCGGCCCCCTGCACGACCGCTCTAACCGGCGGTAATCGCCAGGTAGCTTGCCGCCAGGAGCAGTACGACGGCGCCAATCGCCACCCAGCGGACTGTCACCGTTGCCGCGGTGCTGGCGGCGTCGCCTGCGGCGAGCTGCCCGCCTTCCACGAGGTCATGCCACCGCGCCCGCACCATCATGGCAGCCTGGCCGGAGTCCGTGGTCTTCAGATCTCCCGGACGGACCGACTTGCCGGGACCGTAAGTGGTTGCCGGCAGGCCGTGGAGGTCCTCCGGGCGGGCATGGCGGCCGCCCCAGATACCGGGGGCGGGCGCGGCCCAGGAGGTGTAGCTCTTCCGGGCGGTGACCAGCGTCAGTGCAAAACGGGTATCGACGTGCACCAGCGCTGCCCACGGCACCTCGATCGAGCGGAACGGATTCTCCAGGGTGACGCCGGCATCGTGGACTACAACGGACGGCATCCAGAACAGTTGCCAGCCCATGAAGGCAATGAAGGCCAGCGGGGCGATGCCGCCCAGCGCCCCCGGACCCGCCATGACTACCGTGACCACGACACCGAACGCGGCCACCGCCCAGGAGAGCAACGCGAACCACTTGTTGGTTCGTGCTTTGAAGACTTCAACATTTCCGGCGTGCGGCGTAGAGCTCATGCCCCCAATAATTCAGTATTCCGAGCCGCAGCACTAATCCCCGGTGCACCGGCGGCCCGGGCGGAAGGATAGCCCAACATGACTGACTTCATCACCCTCGATCCGCCGGCGTCACCTGTGCCTGGCAAAGGCGAAACTGTCCTGGAGGTCCGGGATCTCAGCGTGGATTTCGGCGTGGACAAGAAATGGGTCCCGGCAGCGATCGGCCTGAACTACGAGGTCCGGGCCGGCGAAGTACTCGCCATCGTGGGGGAGTCCGGCTCCGGAAAGAGCGCCAGTTCAATGGCGCTGCTGGGTCTGCTGCCCAGTAACAGCCGTGTGACAGGAAGTGTCAAGCTCGCCGGCCGTGAGCTGCTGGGGAGCAATGAGGCCAATATCCGCGCGGTGCGCGGCAAGGACGTCGCGGTGATCTTCCAGGAGCCGATGACGGCCCTGAACCCGGTGTACACCGTGGGGTCGCAGATTGTTGAAACTGTGCGTCTGCACAACGAAGTTTCCCCGGAAGAAGCCCGGCTCCGGGCCCTGCGCATGCTGGAACTTGTCGAACTGCCGGATCCGGAGAAGGCCTTCCGGTCCTACCCGCACCAGCTTTCCGGCGGCCAGCGCCAGCGCGCCATGATCGCCCAGTCGCTCTCCTGCGACCCGAAGCTGCTCATTGCCGATGAGCCGACCACGGCCCTCGACGTGACCGTCCAGGCCGAAATCCTTGACCTCATGCGCAACCTGCGGAACAAACTGGACAGTGCCATTGTGCTCATCACCCACGACATGGGAGTGGTGGCCGACCTCGCCGACCGGATCGCCGTCATGCGCAAGGGCCTGATCGTGGAGACGGGCACGGCAGCGCAGATCTTCCACAACCCGCAGCACGAGTACACCAAGGCGCTGCTGGCTGCGGTCCCGCACCTGGGTCAGGGTGGCGCGGATTCCACGGCGGACGTGGACGTCACCGCCGCCCTCGCCGCCGCGACCCACGTCGAGATCCTCTCCATTCCGGAAGACGAGCTGATCCGGCGGGAGCGCGAAAACGCCGCTGCCTTGGCCGCGGCCGAAGCGGCCAAGCCGAAGGGCGAGCCGGTCCTGGAGCTCACCGATGTCGCCATCGAGTACCCAAAGCAGGGCCGGGTGCCGGCCTTCCGTGCCGTGGAAGGGGCCAACCTGGTCATCTATCCCGGCCAGGTGGTCGGTCTCGTCGGCGAGTCGGGCTCCGGAAAGACCACCATCGGCCGGGCCGCCGTCGGCCTGCTGCCGGTGGCGGCAGGCACTATGCGGGTAGTCGGGCAGGACATTTCAGCAGCCAAGAGGAACGGCCGGCAGCTCCACGAGATGCGCCGGCATGTCGGCATGGTGTTCCAGGATCCGTCGTCGTCCCTGAACCCCAGGCTACCCATCGGGGAAAGCATCGGGGAGCCGATGTTCCTGGCACGGGCCGCAAAGGGCGCCGACCTGCAGCGGCGGATTGAGGCGCTGCTGGACCAGGTCGAGCTGCCGCGCGACTACCGCAACCGCTACCCGCACGAGCTCTCCGGCGGGCAGAAGCAGCGCGTGGGGATCGCGCGGGCCCTCTCGCTCAAGCCCAAGCTGATGGTCGCCGACGAGCCCACCTCCGCCCTCGACGTCTCAGTCCAGGCCAAGGTGCTCGATCTGTTCCAGAACCTGCAGAAGGAACTGGGGTTCGCCTGCCTCTTCGTCACCCATGACCTCGCGGTGGTGGACGTGCTCGCGGACCGGATCTGTGTCATGCAGCGCGGCAGGATCGTGGAGCAGGGGACCCGCGACCAGATCCTCCGCAATCCCCAGGAGCCCTACACCCAGCGGCTTTTGGCGGCGGTTCCGCTGCCGGATCCGGACAGGCAGCGAGAGCGCCGCGAACTGCGCGCGCAGCTGCTGTCAGGGGCCAGCTGAGGCTTACCCCGAGGGGGCTGGAACGGGGCCGAAAACCGGCAGATTCCAGTTAAGCGCGAGTAACCCAGGTCACACTGCGGGCGAATACTACCAGTCAGTAGCGTGTGACTTGAAATACCCTCCACTTGACGTTAATCGTCATGAGATTGTCGGATCACGGTTTGGCAACAGAGTTCCAACATTTGGACGGTTTAGGGCTAGGCTACTTCCATATGTAGGCCACGTCACAGGGGATACCCCTGTGCCTGCTTACGGGGAAGCATAAGTTTTTCCCTCACAAACTCCCACAACTCATAGGAGGCGGAATGCGTTTTTCGCGCACTTCCAAAGCACTGGGCATGGTGGCTATCGCCGCCCTCGCCCTGACCGGATGCGGTGCCAGCGGCTCCGCGACCGGTAGCGGCAGTACCGGCGGCGACACCAGCAAAGTGATCCTCGCCGACGGCTCCGAACCCCAGCGTCCCCTCATGCCCGCCGACACCAACGAAGTCGGCGGTGGCAAGGTCATCGACATGATCTTCGCGGGTCTGGTCAGCTACGACCCCAGCGGCAAGCCGGTCAACGAACTCGCCGAGTCCATCGAGGGCAAGGACGGCCAGCACTTCACCATCAAGGTCAAGAAGGGCCAGAAGTTCACGAACGGCGAGGCCATCACGGCCAAGTCCTTCGTCGATTCCTGGAACTTCGGCGCCGCAGCCAAGAACGCCCAGCTCAGCGGTGGCTTCTTCGAAAGCATCAAGGGCTACGACGAAGCCAGCGCAGAAGGCTCCAAGGTTGAGACCATGTCCGGCCTGAAGGTCGTTGACGACCAGACGTTCACCGTCGAACTGAAGCAGCCGGAATCTGACTGGCCGCTTCGCCTTGGCTACACCGCGTTTGTTCCGGTTCCCTCCGGTGCCCTGAAGGACCCGAAGGGCTTCGGCGAGAAGCCGGTCGGCAATGGTCCGTACAAGCTCGCGGACGGCGGCTGGCAGCACAACGTGCAGATCCAGCTCGTTCCGAACCCGGACTACAACGGCCCGCGCAAGGCCAAGAACGCCGGCGTAACGTTCAAGATCTACCAGAACGACGACTCGGCGTACCAGGACCTGATGTCCAACAACCTGGACATCCTGCAGACCATCCCGACCAGCGCGCTGAAGAACTTCAAGTCTGACCTCGGCGACCGCACCATCAACAAGCCGTACGCCGGCAACCAGACCATCGCCATCCCGGAATACCTGCCGGAATGGAGCGGCGAGGCCGGCAAGCTCCGCCGCCAGGCGATCTCCATGGCGATCAACCGCGAAGAGATCACCAAGGTGATCTTCAACGGCGCACGCCAGCCCGCCAAGGACTTCACGGCCCCCGTGCTTGACGGCTACAGCGACTCGATCGCCGGAGCCGAGAACCTGACTTTCAACGCCGACAAGGCCAAGGAAGCCTGGGCCAAGGCCGACGCCATCCAGAAGTGGGACGCGAACAAGACGTTCACCATTGCCTACAACGCCGACAAGGGCGGACACAAGGCCTGGGTTGAGGCAGTAGTCAACCAGCTCAAGAACACGCTCGGCATCAAGGTTGAAGGCAAGCCGTACGCCACCTTCAAGGAAGCCCGCAACGACGCCACCGCCAAGACCCTCACCGGCTCCATCCGTGCCGGCTGGCAGGCAGACTACCCGTCGCTGTACAACTTCCTCGGCCCGATCTACAAGACCGGTGCCGGCTCCAACGACGCCAGCTACGCCAACCCGACGTTCGACAAGGCCATCTCCGACGGCCTGAACGCCGCCTCGGTCAGCGACGGCAACAAGGCCATGAATAAGGCCCAGGAGATCCTCCTGACGGATCTGCCGGCCATCCCCCTGTGGTACCAGGTTGCCCAGGGCGGCTGGAGCGACAAGGTCTCCAACGTCGACTACGGCTGGGACGGCGTCCCGCTGTACTACAACGTAACCGGTAAGTAACAACAAAACGACGGCGGGGGCCGCCCATACTGGGGCCTCCGCCGTCGTCGTGTTTCCCCTCCATTTATTTTCTTGGTGCCCGGCTCTTTCGGGCGAACTTTTCGCAGCCCTGCCGCCGTGAGCAAACCGGCGCCGGCCTGCATCCATAGTGAAAAGGTTCTTTGATGAACAACTCCGCCGCATCCCTGGACAGGATGCCTGCCAACGAGGGTGTGACTCGCTGATGTCGACATACATCCTCAAGCGTTTCCTGCAACTGATTCCCGTCTTCCTGGGCGCAACACTGCTGGTCTATTTCCTGGTCTTCAGCCTGCCCGGTGACCCCATCGTGGCCCTGTTCGGCGACAAGCCGGTGAACGAGGCGGTCGCAGCCAAGCTGCGCATGCAGTACCACCTGGACCAGCCGTTCTGGATGCAATACCTGCTTTACCTCAAGAGCATCTTCACGTTTGATCTCGGCCAGGACTTCTCCGGACGCCCCATCGCCGCCGTGCTCGGCGAGGTCTTCCCCGTCACGGCGCGGCTGGCCATCATGGCGCTGATCTTCGAGGCCTTTTTCGGCATCGTCTTCGGCCTTATCGCCGGCCTGCGCAAGGGCAAGCTCTTTGACGCCACGGTCCTGGTCGCGTCCCTGGTTGTGATCGGCATCCCGATCTTCGTCCTGGGCTTCCTGCTGCAGTTCACCATCGGAGTCCAGCTCGGCTGGGCCAAGCCGACCGTCAGCTCCGCGGCGACCATCCCGGACCTCATCCTGCCGGCGATCGTGCTGGGACTGGGATCGTTCGCCTATGTCCTGCGCCTGACCCGCACGTCCGTCATCGAAAACATGAACGCCGACTACGTCCGCACCGCCACCGCCAAGGGCCTCTCCCGGTTCCAGGTGGTCCGCGTGCACATCCTGCGCAACTCCCTGATTCCCGTCATTACGTTCCTGGGCGCCGATCTCGGTGCCTTGATGGGCGGCGCAATCGTCACTGAAGGCATCTTCAACGTCCCGGGCGTAGGCAACCGGCTCTACCGGGCCGTGCTGTCCGGGGAAGGGCCCACGGTGGTCTCGATCGTCACCGTCCTGGTGCTGATCTACTGCCTGTCCAACCTGCTCGTTGACCTGCTTTACGGCTGGCTTGACCCGAGGATCCGTTATGACTCCTGATTACACCACCACCGCACGGCACGCCGATTCCCGCCGCCCGGCCCGCCGGACCGAGCACTTCGTGGCCGATGTCTCCGAGACCCCGCTCCAGGTAACGGACCGGGTCAAGGACGAAGCCGCACCGCTGAGCCTGTGGGGCGAGGCCTGGAAGAACCTGCGCAAGCAGCCGCTCTTCCTCATCTCCGCGTTCCTGATCCTGGTGGTCGTCGCGGTCTCCGTCTTCCCGGGAATGTTCTCGCAGATCGACCCCACGTCGGAGGCCTGCCAGTTGGCCAACTCCGATGCGGGCCCGGCCGCGGGCCACCCGCTGGGCTTCACCCAGCAGGGCTGCGACGTCTACGCCCGTGTCATCTTCGGTACGCGGTCCTCGGTGACGGTGGGCCTCTTCACCACCATCGGAGTGCTGCTGATCGGCGGCATCCTGGGTGCCGTCGCCGGCTATTACGGCGGCTGGATCGACTCCGTCCTGGCCCGCATCAATGACATCTTCTTCGCCCTGCCCCTGATCCTGGGCGCGATCGTGATGATGCAGCTGCCGATGTTCCGGACGAACAAGACCGTGTGGACCCTGGTGCTCATCCTGGTCATTTTCGGCTGGCCGCAGATTGCCCGCATTACCCGCGGCGCCGTCATTGAGGTCCGGAACGCCGACTTCGTCACGGCCGCCCGGTCGCTTGGCGTCTCGAAGTTCGGCGCCCTTATGCGTCACGTGATGCCGAACTCGCTGGCCCCGATCATCGTCGTGGCCACCATCTCCCTGGGCACGTTCATCGTGGCCGAATCCACGCTGTCCTTCCTGGGCATTGGGCTGCCGCCCAGCGTCATGTCCTGGGGCAATGACATCCAGGCGGCGCAGGCCTCGCTCCGGTCCAACCCGATGCCGCTGCTCTACCCGGCCATCGCGCTGTCCATCACCGTCCTGAGCTTCATCATGCTGGGCGACGCCCTGCGTGATGCCCTCGATCCCAAAGCCCGCAAGCGATGAAAGGGGACACCATGAGCGCCTCTGTTGACTTCCAGGAAGCTGAGTACGCCACTGAGCGCCCGCTGCTTGAAATCAAGGACCTGGCCATCGGGTTCACCACCAGCAACGGCGAGGTCAACGCCGTCCGCAACGCCCGTCTCACCGTCATGCCGGGCGAAACCGTCGCAATTGTGGGCGAGTCGGGCTCCGGCAAGTCCACCACCGCGCTGGCTGCTATCGGCCTGCTCCCGGGCAACGGGCGGGTCGCGGCAGGCCAGATCCTGTTCGATGGCGAGGACATCTCCAACGCCAGCGAAAAGCGGATGATCGAACTGCGCGGCAACAGCATCGGCATGGTCCCGCAGGACCCGATGTCCAACCTCAACCCGGTGTGGAAGATCGGCGACCAGGTCCGCGAAACGCTGAAGGCCAACGGACTCCCGAGCGGCCCCGACGACGTCGCCAAGGTCCTGTCCCAGGCCGGGCTGCCGGACGCCGGCAGCCGCGCCAAGCAGTACCCGCACGAGTTCTCCGGC
The DNA here is from genome assembly GCF_000520575.1 of Arthrobacter sp. I3. Lineage (NCBI taxonomy): Bacteria > Bacillati > Actinomycetota > Actinomycetes > Micrococcales > Micrococcaceae > Arthrobacter > Arthrobacter sp. I3. Next base: position 29,242 of record NZ_KI914908.1, on the reverse strand, counting down.
GGCATGCGCCAGCGCGCGCTGATCGCGATCGGGCTCGCCTGCCAGCCGCGCCTGCTCATCGCGGACGAGCCGACCTCGGCGCTCGACGTGACCGTGCAGCGCCAGATCCTCGATCACCTGGACAAGATGACCACGGAACTGGGTACCGCGGTGCTGCTGATCACGCACGACCTCGGCCTCGCCGCCGAGCGTGCCGACCAGGTGGTGGTCATGTACCGCGGCCAGGTTGTCGAGTCCGGGCCCTCGCTGGAGCTGCTGCAGAACCCGCAGCATCCGTACACCCAGCGGCTGGTCGCGTCGGCGCCGTCGCTGGCGTCCCGGCGCATCCAGGCGGCCAAGGAACTCGGCGTGGAAACCGACGACATGCTCGCCCCGAGCGAGACCGGCGTGGTTGAGCCGGCCAAGTCCGACGACGTCCTGCAGATCCAGAACCTCAGGAAGGTCTTCAAGCTGCGTTCGGGCCTGGGCAAGTCCACGGACTTCACCGCCGTCGACGACATCTCCTTCAACGTCAAGCGGGGAACCACGACGGCGATCGTGGGGGAGTCGGGTTCCGGCAAGTCCACGGTGGCGCAGATGGTCCTGAACCTCCTGACGCCGACCTCCGGCAAGATCATCTTCGACGGCGTGGACACCTCCACGCTGAACAGCAAGGAGCTCTTCGCCTTCAGGCGCCGGGTACAGCCGATCTTCCAGGACCCGTACGGTTCCCTGGACCCGATGTACAACATCTTCCGGACCATCGAGGAACCGCTGCGGACCCACAAGATCGGGGACAAGGCCAGCCGCGAGAAGAAGGTCCGGGAGCTGCTGGACCAGGTGGCGCTGCCGCAGTCCACCATGCAGCGGTACCCCAACGAGCTCTCCGGCGGCCAGCGCCAGCGGGTCGCGATCGCCCGCGCCCTGGCCCTGGACCCCGAAGTGATCATCTGCGACGAGGCCGTCTCCGCGCTGGATGTGCTGGTACAGGCGCAGGTGCTGAACCTGCTCGCCGAACTGCAGTCCCGGCTCGGCCTGACCTACCTGTTCATCACCCACGACCTCGCGGTGGTCCGGCAGATCGCCGACCGTGTGTGCGTCATGGAGAAGGGCAAGCTGGTGGAAACAGGCTCGACGGACGACGTCTTCGAGTCGCCGCAGCAGGACTACACCCGGGCGCTGCTCAACGCCATCCCCGGCGCCGGCCTCATGCTGCCGCCGGAAATGGACGTGGCCTGAGCGGCCGTTTCCTGAGGGCTTGAAGAAGTCCGCCGCCAGCAGCGCTTAGCAGCTGGCAGTACAGGAGCCGGTGTCCTCCCCTCGGGGCGGACACCGGCTCCTTTGTTGTGCTGCGGCCCGTGCGCTGGCGGTGCCTGCGTTAGCGGCGCCTGCGCCGGGGGGACAAATCTGCGTTAGTGGGACAAACCGGCGAGCATGGCGGGGTCAGCGTAGTCAAACCCCAGGGACTGCAGCCGCTGGCCGAAAACGGCGCCCAGGGCCGCGTGGCCCTGCCGGTTCAGGTGGACCCGGTCCGCCATCGAGCCCGTCAGGTTGTACCGGGTGAGCCAGTCGCCCGCGCTGACGAACGACAGCCCGTGCTGGTCCGCCACCCGCCCCAAAAGCGCGTCCACCTCGCTCCGGCGTCCTCCGCCGTAGTGGGCGCCGCGCCCGAGTGTGCCGACCATGAGTATCCGGGCCGCGGGGTAACGCTGCTGGATGCTGGCGATCAGCCGTTCCGCGTTGGAGACGATCTGCGCGTCGGAGGCGCCGCGTGCGGCATCGTTCCCGCCGCCTTCGATCACCACGAGGGGAGGAGTGCCGTACGGGAGTTTCCAGTCGCCGCGCTGAAGCGCGTCGATGTAGTTGCCGGTCCTGCCGTTGGACGCCACGAAACCGGTGCCGCCCCGGCCACAGAAGAAGACTTTGTACCCAGCAGCGGCCAGACCTTGCCTGGGCCAGCCGTAGGAAGGTTCCGATTGCGAGTCGCCAATCAGCACGGCGACATTGCTGGTGTCCTTGACGATGATCTCGTTGCGGCCGTTGGCAGGATTGCGGTAGGTCGAGCCGCTCGGCAGAGCGGCGGGGG
>NZ_KI914908.1:16833-27077 GCF_000520575.1 Arthrobacter sp. I3 | reverse complement strand
GGACCCGATGCGCGTCTTCGCCGCGGACCCGGCCGCGACCGGCACTCCCGCGCCGACGGCCGCTCCGGCCCCGCCGCCGGTCGACGTGCCCACAGCTCCCGCCTCTGATGATCCCGCGTCGGAAGAGCCCGCGTCGGGGGCAGGTGAATAAGAGGTCTGTCCGCAGCCGCCAAGAACGACGCCGGTGGCGATCATCATTGCGACGAAGCGGGACAGGGCCGAGGCGTTTCGCATGAATGTCTCCGGGCTTGCTTGCTGCTATCAGAGCAATGATGGTGCATGGGCGCTGGAAAATCCAGTGACTTTACTCACACGTAATAGACCACATCCGTGCGCCCGTCCTGCTCTGGCGACAGCGCGGACGCTGGTCGCCGATCCGCATTTTAGGCCAATAAATGACCTAGCGTTTAGAATGGTAGTAGGTGCCCTGTGCCAAAGGGACTTATCTGTCGTGCGTTCCGGTTGGAAATGTCGCGATACCACAGCTGACTTCACCACTGAATCGAGCAATAACGCATGTCTGAAACCACCACCAACACCGCGGTAGCCACTGCATCGCGCAGTGACAACACCGCGGTAGCCACTGCATCGCGCAGTGACCTGCGCAACGTCGCGATCGTGGCCCACGTTGACCACGGCAAGACCACGCTGGTCGACGCCATGCTCAAGCAGACCAACTCCTTTGCCGAGCACAACCACCTCGAAGACCGCGTCATGGACTCCGGTGACCTGGAACGCGAAAAGGGCATCACCATCCTGGCCAAGAACACCACGGTGGCCTACAACGGACCGTCCTCCAACGGCGAAACCATCACCATCAACGTCATCGACACCCCCGGCCACGCCGACTTCGGTGGCGAGGTCGAGCGCGGCCTGTCCATGGTCGACGGGGTCGTCCTCCTCGTCGATGCCTCTGAGGGCCCGCTGCCCCAGACCCGCTTCGTGCTGCGCAAGGCCCTCGCCGCGCACCTGCCGGTGATCCTCCTGGTCAACAAGACCGACCGCCCCGACGCGCGGATCGAAGAAGTTGTCCACGAATCCATGGACCTGCTCCTGGGCCTGGCCTCCGACCTCGCCGACGAAGTTCCGGACCTCGACCTGGACAAGATCCTGAACGTGCCGGTTGTTTACGCCGCCGCCAAGGTCGGCCGCGCCTCCCTCGAGCAGCCCGCCGACGGCAGCGCCCCGGAAAACGAAGACCTCGAGCCGCTCTTCCGGGCCATCATCGAGCACATCCCGGCCCCGACCTACAACCCGAACGGTGTCCTGCAGGCACACGTCACCAACCTGGACGCCTCACCGTTCCTGGGCCGTCTGGCGCTGCTGCGCATCTACAACGGCACCCTGCGCAAGGGCCAGACCGTGGCCTGGGCACGCGCCAACGGCGAGCTCAAGAACGTCAAGATCACCGAACTTCTCGCGACCAAGGCACTGGACCGCGTCCCCGCTGAGTCCGCTGGCCCGGGCGAGATCGTCGCCGTCGCCGGCATCGAGGAGATCACCATCGGTGAGACCCTGACCGACGCCGAGAACCCGCAGCCGCTGCCGCTGATCACTGTTGACGACCCGGCCATCTCCATGACCATCGGTATCAACACCTCGCCGCTGGCCGGCAAGGTCAAGGGCGCCAAGGTCACGGCCCGCCAGGTCAAGGACCGCCTGGACAAGGAACTGATCGGTAACGTCTCCATCAAGGTTCTCCCCACCGAGCGTCCCGACGCCTGGGAAGTCCAGGGCCGTGGCGAGCTTGCACTGGCCATCCTGGTCGAGCAGATGCGCCGCGAAGGCTTTGAGCTGACCGTCGGCAAGCCGCAGGTGGTTACCAAGACCGTCGACGGCAAGGTCCACGAGCCGATGGAACACATGACCATCGACGTGCCGGAAGAGTACCTCGGCGCCGTCACCCAGCTGATGGCCGCCCGCAAGGGCCGCATGACCAACATGGCCAACCACGGCACCGGCTGGTGCCGCATGGAGTTCATCGTTCCGGCCCGCGGCCTGATCGGGTTCCGCACCAAGTTCCTCACGGACACCCGCGGCGCCGGCATCGCCGCCTCCATCTCCGAAGGCTACGAGCCGTGGGCCGGCCCCATCGAATACCGCACCAACGGTTCGATGATCGCCGACCGCGCCGGTGTTGTGACCCCGTTCGCCATGATCAACCTGCAGGAACGCGGATCCTTCTTCGTCAAGCCCACCTCCGAGGTGTACGAGGGCATGATCGTGGGCGAGAACTCCCGCGCCGACGACATGGACGTGAACATCACGAAGGAAAAGAAGCTCACCAACATGCGTGCAGCTTCCTCGGACACCTTCGAGAACCTGACGCCCCCGCGCGACCTGACCCTCGAAGAGTCCCTCGAATTCGCCCGCGAAGACGAGTGCGTTGAGGTTACCCCGGATTCAATCCGCATCCGCAAGGTCATCCTGGACACCAACGAGCGTGCCAAGGCCAACCGCGCCCGCGCCAAGGTCTGATCCCGGTCTCCGGGCTTCAGCCACAACGTGATTAAGAGAGCTGCCGGCACCGCCCTGCACCGCCACGATCTGGTCCTGGGCGGATTGGACGTCCCGTGGGGCGCCGTCGCTGCGCTCGTGCTGCTGGGCTCAGTCCAGCTGTGGCTGGGGGCGGCATTCCGTTCTGTCACCCCGACGGCGGCTTGCGGAGTCCTCTGCTACGCGCTGATTGGCTGGTGGTCCACCCTGGAAGCGGGCAAGCGCCTGGTCATCGGCGACGCCGCGGGCAATATCTGGGTCTTCGGCATCGCAGGCATCACCGTGGCCATGCTCGCCTGGTGCCGGCGCTACAGGAGGCCGACCGGCCAGGACCGGTGACGACGGGCCAGGACCGGACCGCCCTGCCCGGCTCCCCACGGGACATGCCCATTTTTTGATAGCTCGAGTGGGCGCAATGGCATTATGTCCGGCCCCGGGTTGGTGCGCGGGACATGCCCCGCCCCCAGGGTCGGACCTGTCCGCCACCGCCCCCATCCGGCCGGTGCAGTTTTCCACATAGTGCAGGATCCGACTTCCAGGGCGCAGAGTGCGGCTCCACCATGGGTGAATGGCCAACATCATCGAGGTGCTCTCGAATTACGACGGCGTCGCCCGCGCCAAATACATTGCCGCCGCGGGGGTCTCCGATTTTCAGCTCAAGTCCGCGATGGCCTCGGGAACCGTGTCCCGGGTGGCCCGCGGCGTCTATGCGTTGCCCGGTGCAGACGAGCAGCTGATCGCCATACGCTCGCTTCCGGCGGAACCGGCGTGCATCACCGCGGCACACTTCAGCGGGCTGTGGGTCCTTGAAGCCCCGGCCCAGCCGCACGTTGCCCTCACCCACAGCAGGAGCTACCAGGGCTTTGTCTGCCACCGGGCGCCCGCGCCGCCGACCCTCCTGGACACGGTCATCCAATGCTTGCGCTGCCTACCCGAACCTCACGGGCTGATCATCGCCGAATCCGCCGTCGTGCTGAAGGGACTCCCGCTGGGTTCGTTGCGTCAGCGGCTCGATGGCCGGAACGACACCCGGGAGCGCCGGATCGTGTCGGCGATTGTGCCGCAGTCACAGTCGCTCATTGAGTGCCTGGCCCGGTTCCTGCTGCGGCGGGCCGGTTTCCATGTTGAATCGCAGGTCAACGTTCCAGGGATGGGACACCTGGACCTGATGGTCGACGGCCGTCTCGGCATCGAGACCGACGGGGCGGGATTCCACATGGACAGGGCCAGCTTCGAGGAAGACCGGCGGCGTTGGAATGTCACCGCGCGCCGGGGAATCCCGACTCTTGTTGTGACGTACCCGCTGCTGAGGGACCACCCCGAGGATTTCATCACCATGGTCCGCGACGCCCTGAACCGGCTGTCTGCGGCCGCCTAGAGTCAGACTCCACGTCCAGCTTCGTTCGCCCTTGCGATACGGTTCGGCCCTGTGGTCCTGCACTCTGATCCTGCACTCTGATCCTGCACCGCGCCCAGCCACCGCGGAAATTGTCCCGTGCTCTTTCGATGCACCTCTGGACATGTCCCTTGTTCTGCTGGTTTACCACTGGACATGTCCCGCGCTGGGTGGCGGCGATGAGCATGGCGCCGAAATGTCCATCTCCTGCAGCAAGGAGAGGGCATGTCCATTGGTGGCCGGGGGTGGGGCTGGGCATGTGCGTGGTTGGCCAGCAGGGGAGGGCATGTCCATTGGTCGCCGTGGGTGGGGCTGGGCATGTGCGTGGTTGGCCGGTTGGGGAGGGCATGTCCACTGGTCAGGTGGTGCGGAGGGCATGTCCCCTCGGCGCAACCACCGAGGCGCCCACCTCGGAACCGCCCGTCAGGGCTCCTGCACACGTGGGGCGCGGCGCGGCGGGGGTGGCGGGACTTCCTTGGCTGCCACGACAAGGGGGAGTGCAATGACGACGTCGGAGCGGCGGGTGCGGACGGTGCATACGCCGTCGGCGCGTTCCACGAGCTCGCCGAGGGCATCCGTCAGGCCGCCCTCGATCCTGTACCGGACCACAACGCGGGTGCCGAGCGGGGCTGAGGAGAGGAACTGCTGGGGCAAGGGCAAAGGCGAGCTCATCAGATCATCGTAAGACGCGGAGCATGTGTGACGTCCGGCTAGGTTCGCGGGAACAGGCTGGGAGATAATAGGCTCAGAAGTCAGCAGCCCGGCTCAGGGCCTGGAAATCATCCGGCCGGTCGCCGGAACCAACGTGGAGAGGCCAGGGACGTGACGTACGTAATCGCGCAGCCGTGTGTAGATGTCAAAGACAAGGCATGTATTGAGGAGTGCCCCGTCGATTGCATTTACGAGGGTGAGCGTTCCCTGTACATCCACCCCGACGAGTGCGTGGACTGCGGTGCCTGTGAGCCGGTCTGCCCCGTGGAGGCGATCTACTACGAGGACGACACCCCCGAAGAATGGGCCGACTACTACAAGGCCAACGTCGAGTTCTTCGACGAACTCGGTTCCCCGGGCGGCGCCGCGAAGGTTGGGAACACCCACACCGACCACCCCATGATCGCCGCCCTGCCGCCGCAGAACCAAGAGAACTAGGACGGCGCTACGGTGACATCCGCGGTGCGCACCTTCGGCCTGAGCCTGCCCGATTACCCGTGGGAGGCCATGGCGCCGTATCTCGCCACGGCAGCCCGGCACCCGGCAGGAGCCGTCAACCTTTCCATCGGAACCCCGGTGGACGCGACGCCGGCCCTCATCCAGGACGCACTGCGCGCCGCCGCGGACGCCCCCGGCTATCCCACCGTGCACGGGACGCCGGCCCTGCGGGAAGCCATCGCCGGCTGGTTTGCGCGCCGGCGCGGCGTCCCCGGGCTCGACCCGCAGAATGTGATGCCAACGGTAGGTTCCAAGGAACTCGTCGCGTGGCTGCCGTTCCTGCTCGGCCTGAAGCCGGGCGACGTCGTCGTCCGGCCCACGGTTGCGTACCCCACCTATGACATCGGGGCCACCTTCGCCGGCGCGGAGCAGGTCGCCGCGGACGACCTCGACGAGCTCGACGCCGGCACCCGGGCCCGCGTGCGCCTGGTCTGGGTCAATTCACCGGCCAACCCCACCGGCAGCGTCCGGGACATCGCGTCGCTGCGGCGGATCGTCCGGCAGGCCCGCGAGCTCGGCGCCGTCGTCGCGTCCGATGAATGCTACGCCGAGCTCGGCTGGGGGGAGTGGGACGTCCAGCGTGGCGGCGTCCCGGTCCCAAGCGTCCTGGATCCGCAGGTCGCCGAAGGCTCCCACGATGGCCTGCTCGCCGTCTATTCATTGAGCAAGCAGTCCAACGTGGCCGGTTACCGGGCGGCATTTGTCGCCGGCGATCCGGTGATCATGGCGAACCTGGTCAACAGCCGCAAGCACGCCGGGATGATCGTGCCCTATCCGGTCCAGGAAGCCATGCGCGTGGCCCTCGGCAACGACGCCCACGTCCAGGCCCAGAAGGACCTGTACCGGGGCCGGCGGGAACGGATCGTGCCGGCGCTGGAGGGTTTCGGCCTGACAATCCATGAATCGAGGGCAGGCCTTTATCTGTGGGCCACCGCCGGCGAGGCGACGTGGGACACCGTTGGCCGGCTCGCGGACCGCGGAATCGTCGTCGGCCCCGGGGTCTTCTACGGCGACGCCGGCAACGGGTTCATCCGGGTGGCGCTGACCGCCAGCGACGAAAGGATCGACGCCGCCGTCTCGCGGCTGGACCCGGAAGCGTAACAATGCTGTGACGCGTACCACATGTGGCGTGTTTTTGGCGCTTTGCGGGCCCCCCGGATTAGTGCCACCCGCGAAGTGAAGGTACTTTTTAACTGACGATCAATGGTGGCTTTCCACAAGAAGGCAGCGCAGCCTTTGGAAATCCTGTCCGCACAGGATCCGCGGGCAGCTTCACCAGATGTTGGACCAGCTTTCGACAGAGGCCCCGATGCCTCATGAGGAGACTCCATGACTGAAACCACCAGCGCAACCCTGCGCCATGCCGGCGGCGAACTCGAACTCCCGCGCATCAAGGTTGTAGAAGGGAACGAAGGCTACGACGTTTCCAAGCTGCTGAAGCAGACCGGCGCCGTCGCCTTCGACCCCGGTTTCATGAACACCGCGGCCACCACCTCGGCCATCACCTACATCGATGGTGACGCCGGCATCCTGCGCTACCGCGGCTACCCGATCGAGCAGCTGGCCCAGCACTCGAGCTTCCTGGAAGTCTCCTACCTGCTGATCTACGGCAACCTGCCGACCCCCACCGAGCTGGAGTCCTTCGACCAGCGGATCCGCCACCACACCCTGCTGCACGAGGAGCTCAAGGGCTTCTTCAGCGGCTTCCCCCGCGATGCCCACCCGATGCCGGTGCTGTCCTCGGCCGTGTCGGCGTTGTCGACGTTCTACCAGGACTCGCTGGATCCGTTCAACGCCGAGCAGGTGGAGGTGTCCACCATCCGCCTCATGGCCAAGATGCCGGTCATCGCCGCCTACGCCCACAAGAAGTCGATCGGGCAGCCCATGCTGTACCCGGACAACTCGATGAACCTGGTGGAGAACTTCCTGCGCCTGAGCTTTGGCCTGCCGGCCGAGCAGTACGAGGTGGACCCGGTCATCGCCAAGGCCCTGGACCTGCTCCTCATCCTGCACGCCGACCACGAGCAGAACTGTTCGACGTCGACCGTCCGCCTGGTCGGTTCCTCGAACGCGAACCTGTTCGCCTCCGTCTCCGCCGGCATCAACGCCCTCTTCGGCCCCGCCCACGGCGGTGCCAACGAGGCCGTCCTGAAGATGCTGCGCCAGATCCAGGCCGACGGCATCAAGCCCGAGGACTACATGGAGAAGGTCAAGAACAAGGAAGACGGCGTCCGCCTCATGGGCTTCGGGCACCGCGTCTACAAGAACTACGACCCGCGCGCCAAGATCATCAAGGCCACGGCTCACGAAGTCCTGAGCAAGCTCGGCGGAAACGACGAGCTCCTCGACATCGCCATGCGCCTTGAAGAGAAAGCCCTGGGCGATGACTACTTCATCCAGCGCAAGCTCTACCCCAACGTGGACTTCTACACCGGCCTGATCTACAAGGCCATGGGTTTCCCGGAGAAGATGTTCACCGTGCTGTTCGCCATCGGGCGCCTGCCGGGCTGGATCGCCCAGTGGCGCGAGATGATCAGCGACCCCAACACGAAGATCGGCCGCCCGCGCCAGCTTTACGTCGGCGAACCGGAACGCAACTACCCCTCGCTCTAGCACGCCCGCCGGCCACGGCGCGCGGGATAGACAGTACGACGCCGGCCGCGCACCTTTTGCTGAGGTGCGCGGCCGGCGTCGTACTTGCGGGGGCACCGTGCCGCTGTGACCCGCGCCACGTCCCTGCCGGGACCGGTGTGGCCCGGGGCGGCCGCGGCACGTACGTGCTAAAAAAGACCAGTGCCTAAATTTGTCGACGCCGTCATCCGGCGCCAGGAAATAGTTGACGCAGTCTTCAGGATCATCGCAACGGATGGCCTCGAGCGGGCCTCGCTGCGGGAAGTTGCTGATGAAGCGCAGCTGGCCGTCGGCTCGGTGCGGCACTATTTCGCCAGCAGCGACGAGCTGTTGACCCACGCGTTCGCCGTGGTGGTGGACCGAATCGTCGGCCGCCTCACCGACGCGGACTCCCTGCTGGGCGATGCGCCGCCGGCGTCGGGGGAGCAGCATGCGGCCGTCCTGGCACTGCTGGGTGAGTTTCTTCCACTTGACGAGCAACGGGCGGTTGATGCCTGCGTCTGGATGGCCTTCAAGAATGCCGCCCGGACAAGGCCGTTCCTGGCCGCCGAGGCCGACCGCAGCCACCGGGCGGTGGCCGCCGTCGTGGGCGGGCTCATCCTGGGCCTGGCCGAGGCTGAAGGCGTTGACGCCGACCACGCGGCCGGCCTCGACCAGCAGGTGCTCGTCACCGAAGCGGAACTGCTGCTGGCAGTCCTGGACGGTCTGACGATGCACGCCCTCCTGCAGCCCGAGTGGATGACGGCCGTGATGTGCAGGGATGTGCTCGAAGCCCACCTGGAGGGCCTGAACAGACGGCTGGCGGCCGGGCAGCCAGCCGTTAACGCCTCATAACAACAGGAATAGACTGAGATCGTACGTCTTGCCAAGGAGGCAATTGGATGCACCACACCGGCGGACCAGGCTGGCGGATCACGATGGATACTTCTGGTCCCATGCTCATTGCCCTCTACGTTCGTGACGCCGCCGGTTTGGACACCGCGGGACACCCGGCGCTCTGCCATGCGGCACCGAAGATCCGCGCCTCGGACCACTCCCACCTGATCGCCGAGGTTGGCGGCCCGGCTGCGCTCAAGACCGAATGGGAGGCCTGGTGGGAACAGCTGCTGAAAGACCACCCGGAAATGTCCCCCGAGCTCTCCCCGCCGGGCTTCCGTGCGTTCAGCAATTCGCCGGCGCTCCGGCGCGTGCTGCAGGCCCACTTCGGGGCCGCTTTGACGTGGGCCCGGGAGCGCCTTGCGGAATACGGGACCCTCGAGGCGGAGCGCGAAGCCAACGGCAACAACGAGCTGCTGGCCGACATGGTGGAGGACCGCCTGCTTGACGTGGGACGGGCTTCAAAGGATTTCGGCCTGACGATCATCGAGCTCCCGCTTGCGGAGCCGCGCGCCTGGTATCTCGAGCCCGACAAGATCATCATGAGCCACGAGCTGTTGTCCCAGCCGGAGCTGTTCCGCAGCTATGTGCAGCCGGTGGTCGATCTCCTCGTCTGAGCCCGCCCGGTGGCGGCTGACCCCGGTGGCGGCTGATCCCGCTGCCAACTGACCCCGCTGCCAACTGACCCCGCTGCCAACTGACTCCCGGTAGCGGTCAGGTGCCGGGGGTGTCTGCGACGGTTACCCTGACCTGGCCGGCCGGGACTTGGGCAGGCTGCCAGCCGTCGCGGGACTGCCGGTTCCAGGCGCGGCCGTCGACCTCCACGCTGGTGATTTCGAGCTCCTTGGCGTTGGCCACGGCCCACTGGCCCACAGCCCAGGCCTGGGTTCCTTCGGCCTCCACGAGCAGGGTCCGGCCGTCGGTGGACGCCGTCACGTCCCCGAGCGCAGCGGTCAGCCCTGCGGTGACGGCGGCAGGATTCCCGGCGGCGTCGGGGGAGCGCAGCGAGCAGTCCAGGCCTGCGGGCGTCTGCCCGCTCAGGGCGGAGGCGAAGGCGCGGGCCATCACCTCATGCTGGGCGTAGGCCTCCGGGTACGCGGAGCGCTGGACGCGCTGGGCGGCAACGGTGATATCGAGCGACTCGTACCCGGAAACCTCGACGAGCGCATCGTAGAACGCATTGCTGGCGTGGTACGGGTCCATCACCTGTGCCGTGGTGCCCCAGCCCTGGGACGGCCGCTGCTGGAACAGTCCGCGGGAGTCGGGACCGGCCTGGTCGCCATGGCCGATGTTGCGCAGTTTGGATTCCTGCATGGAGGTGGCCAGCGCAATGCTGGCGGCCCGGGCCGGAAGTCCCCGCCGGACCGCGACGGCGGTGATGAGGGCAGCGTTGGCCGCCTGGTCGGTGGAGAGGTCATCGCCTCCGCTGCCCGTGGCCGTGCAGCGTTCGGTGATCAACGTCTCCGACCGCTGCAGGAACGCCACCGCGGTGTAGATGCCGCCCGCGACCATCGCAAGGGTCAGCAGAAGGACGATCCGGCGCCGCCAGCTCCCTCGTCGTGCCACGAAAATACTCCCTCAGGCCCCTGCGGGCTGCGTCATCGGCTTTTTCGTCGGGGCGGGTCGGCCCCGCCGG
>NZ_KI914908.1:0-16733 GCF_000520575.1 Arthrobacter sp. I3 | reverse complement strand
CCGGCGCGGTCTTCGCCGCCCGCCATACCGTACCAGCCGGTGCGGTCAGTTGGCGTGCAGGGCCTCGTTGAGCTCCACCGTCTGGCCCTTGCGGGGGAGGACCTCAACCTCACCAGTGGTGGAATTGCGGCGGAAGAGCAGGTTCGGAACGCCGGAAAGGTCCACGGCCTTGACGATCCGGCTGGTGTCTTCGCCGTCGGCGTCCTTGGGGCCGATCACGCGCACACGGGTGCCGGCGGTGACGTAGAGGCCTGCCTCCACCACCGAGTCGTCACCGATGCTGATGCCCACACCGGAATTGGCGCCGAGGAGGACCCGCTCGCCGAGGGAGATCTTTTCCTTGCCGCCGCCGGAGAGGGTTCCCATGATCGAGGCGCCGCCGCCGACGTCGGACCCGTCGCCGGTGACGACGCCGGCCGAGATCCGGCCCTCGACCATGGAGGTACCCAGGGTTCCGGCATTGAAGTTCACGAAGCCCTCGTGCATGACCGTGGTGCCTTCGGCCAGGTGCGCACCGAGCCGGACCCGGTCGGCGTCGGCGATCCGGACGCCGGAGGGAACGACGTAGTCCACCATGCGCGGGAACTTGTCCACGCCGAACACCGTGACGGCGCCGCGCTTGCGCAGGCGCGCCCGGGTCAGCTCGAAGTCCTCTACGGCTGCGGGGCCGAAGTTGGTCCACACCACGTTGGGAAGCTTGCCGAAGATGCCTTCAAGGTTGATGGTGTTGGGCTGGACGAGCCGGTGGGAGAGCAGGTGCAGGCGAAGGTAGGCGTCCGCCGTGTCCGCGGGTGCCGCATCCAGGTTGATCTGGGCGAAGACAACTATCTGCTCGGTGGCCCGGTCCGGGTCAGTGCCGCTGGCGGCGATGTCGATCAGCGACTGGTCCGCGTTCTCCACGCCACGCAGGTGCTCCGCGGCGACTCCGAGCGCCGGCGCCGGAAACCATACGTCCAGCACGGTGGCGTCATCGTTGCGGGTGGACACGGTGGCCACCCCGTAGCCATAGGCAGAGCGGGCGTCAGAACGAGCGTCGGCGGGCACAGCGGAAGCAGCAGTTTCAGTCATGGCCCAAGTCTAACGAGAGGCGCCTCGGGCGCTGAAACTCATGACAACCCGATTGGCACGCTGCGGGGGCCGCTTGACGCCTGGGAACGGCCCCTGCAGCGACTCAGGTGGGACGGGGAGGCAAACAGATAAGGTGGAACGGTGACCCCCACGAATCCGCGCACCCCTGCCAGTGCCACCGCCAGCGTCCCTGTCCGCAGACCGGTCCATCTGGACCTCCGCCAGGACGTCGCCCTGCTCACGGCCGCCCTGATCGACATCAACAGCGTCTCCGGCAACGAGGGGGTCCTGGCCGACGCCGTGGAGCATGCCCTCCGCCAGCTGCCGCAGCTGGAGCTGGTCCGCGACGGCGATTCGATCATCGCCCGCACCAACCTGGGCCGGGCCGAGCGCGTCATCCTGGCCGGCCACCTGGACACCGTGCCGTTGCCCACCACCGAGGGCTCGCTGGGGACCGTCCCGGCGTACTGGCCCTCCGGGGCCCCGGGAGAGGGGATCCTCTACGGCCGCGGCGCCACTGACATGAAGGGCGGCGTCGCCGTGCAGCTGGCGCTGGCGGCCACCATGTTCGACGGCGGGGCGGAACCAGGCAAGGACGTCACGTTCGTATTCTACGACCACGAGGAGGTCGAGGCCGTGAAGAGCGGCCTGGGCCGTCTGGTGCGCAATCACGGCTCCCTGCTCGGCGGGGACTTCGCGATCCTGCTTGAGCCGACCGACGGGACGGTGGAGGGCGGCTGCAACGGCACCAGCCGCTTCGAAGTGACCACGAACGGCGAGGCTGCCCACTCGGCACGGGCCTGGATGGGCAGCAATGCCATCCACGCCGCGGCCCCGATCCTGGCCCGGCTGGCGGCGTATGAGCCGCAGACCGTGACGGTTGACGGCCTGGACTACCGCGAAAGCCTCAACGCCGTGAAGATCCACGGCGGCACGGCCGGAAACGTCATCCCGGACAAGTGCGTCGTGGAAATCAACTACCGCTTCGCGCCGGACAAGACCCCGGACGGAGCCGAGGCCGTCGTGCGCGAACTGCTGGACGGATTCGACGTCGTGCGCACCGACAGCGCGGCCGGCGCGCGGCCGGGCCTGAACCACCCCGCGGCGGCGTCCTTCGTCGCCGCCGTCGGCGCGGAGCCGAAGCCCAAGTACGGCTGGACCGACGTCGCACGCTTCAGTGAACTGGGCATCCCCGCGGTGAACTTTGGACCCGGCGATGCTCTGCTGGCGCACAAGGACAACGAACACGTCGAAGCGGACGCCATCCGCGAATGCCTGCGGGCGCTGCGGACCTGGCTGAGCGCCTAGCAAAGCCTAGTAAGCAACGCCCAGGACACAAGTAACGCACAAAGGGTCCGGAACCTCCGTGAGGTTCCGGACCCTTTGTGGGTGGGACGGCTTACTTGGCGGCCGGAATTCCGGCGACCGGCACGTGCGCCACGCCGCCGGCGGCGCGCTTGGAGCCGCGGCGTTCGAGCCAGATGGCCAGGCGGGAGACCGCCAGGTCGATCGCGATGTAGATGGCCGCGGCTACGAAGAACACCGGGAACAGGTACTGCGGACCCAGGAAGTCCGCCATGACCTGCACGGCCCGGAGCAGCTCGCCGTAGGCGACGATGTAGCCGAGCGACGTGTCCTTCAGCAGCACCACGAGCTGCGCGACCAAGGACGGCAGCATGCGCCGGATGGCCTGCGGCAGCTCGATGGTCAGCCGGCACTGGAAGCTCGTCAGGCCGATCGCCAGGCCGGCCTCACGCTGGCCCTTGGGCAGCGACTGGACGCCGGCGCGGATGATCTCGGCGAAAATCGCCGAGTTGTAAAGGACCAGGCCGGCCACGACGGCGATGAACGAGCTGGTGGCAAAGACGAGCAGCACGAACAGCATCATGAGCACAACGGGCATGCCGCGCAGGAATTCCAGCACGATCCGGGTGGGCACCCTGATCCAGGCGTTGTCCGAGATGCGCATCAGGCACAGGAGCAGGCCCAGCGGGAAGGCAATCACGGCCGACACGGCCGCGGCGGCCAGGGTGGCGCCGATGCCGGCGGCGATCAGGGCCCAGACCTCGGGAAGCTGGAAGACAGCCCAGCGTTTGGGGTCGAAGATTCCCTGCTGGGCCAGGGTCATGACTGCCAGGACGAGGAGGCCGCCGATCACGATCACGCCGATGATGGAGCCGATCAGCGAGACCCGGCGGGCTTTGGGGCCGGGGACGTCATAGAGAACAGAGCTCATCGTGCGATCGCCACCTTTCGTTCAACGACGCTGGCGAGGTAGCCAAGCGGGATGGTTATCAGCAGGTAGAAGAATGCGATGCCGACCAGAACCCACATGACGGCGTCGCCGTTGGCATTGGCCAGCTGCTTGCCCTGGCCGAAGAGTTCCAACACATAGAACGCGCCGGCCACAGAAGAGTTCTTGACCAGGGCGATCAGAATGTTGATCAACGGCGGGATCACGGTGCGCAGGGCCTGCGGCAGGATGATCAGCGAGAGCACCTGGGTGAACTGCATGCCGATGCTGCGGGCGGCCTCCGCCTGGCCCACCGGGACACTGTTGACGCCGGAGCGCACTGCCTCGGCAATGAAGGCCGAGGTGTAGGCGCTCAGGGCGATGATGGCGGCGACCTCGAACTGCTGGAACGTGACGCCCAGGCGGGGCAGAACCACCGCGGCGAAGAAGAACGCGATGGTCAGCGGGGTGTTCCGGACGATCTCGACGTACGTCATGCTGAAGCCACGCAGCGCGGCGACGGGCGAGACACGGGCGGCAGCCAGGATGGTGCCGAAGACCAAGGCGATAATCCCCGAGATCAGGGACAGGAAAAGGGTTCGGAGAAAACCGTCCCAATACTGGGGGAGGTTTTCAATGATGACGTCCATAAGTTCCTTCAGCTGCGTTGAGGGGATTCCAGGCGAAAGACGGGAGTGGCGGCTAGTAGCGGTCGATCGTGGGAAGCGCGGGCGTGGTCTTGATGACCGTGCCGGCGGTGTCTTCCCAGGCCTTCTTGTAGGACCCGTCCTTGTCGGAGGCCTCCAGCTGGTCATTGACCCACGTGCGGAAGGCGGTGTCGTCCTTCTTCAGGCCGATGCCGTAGGGCTCCTTGGTGAAGGTCTGATCCGATGCCAGCTTGAAGGCGTCCGGTTCCTTGGACACGAAACCGGCCAGGATGACGTTGTCGGTGGTGACGGCTTCAACCTGGTGGTTCCGCAGCGGTTCCAGGCAGGCTGAGTAGGTCGCGGCCGGAACCAGGACGGCTCCGTACTTCTCCACGATCGTCGAGGCTGGCGTGGAGCCGGTCACGGAGCAGACGTTCTTGCCCTTGACGTCTTCGGGCTTGGTGATGGAGTTGTTGTCCTTGTTCACCATGAGCGCCTGTCCGGCCTCGTAGTACGGTCCGGCGAAGTCGACTTCGGCCTTGCGCTTGTCGTTGATGGTGTAGGTGGCGACGATCATGTCCACCTTGCCCTGCTTGAGGAACTGCTCGCGGTTGGCGGAGACAGTTTCGACCCACTCGATCTTGTCGGCGGGAATGCCCAGCTTGGCAGCCATCAGCTTGCCGATTTCGACGTCGAAGCCGACGGGCTTGCCGTCGAGGCCCTTCTGGCCGAAGAGCGGCTGGTCGAACTTGGTGCCGATCGTGATCTTGCCCGCGGATGCAAGCTTGGCCATGGTGGAATCGGCAGGAAAGCTCGGCTTCTCGGCCACGGGCGGGTTGGTGGTAGTGGAGGAGCTGCCGCCACAGGCGCTCAGGCTGAGTGCCAGTGCTGCGGAAGCGGCAACCAGAAGGGATTTCCTTCGGGTCAAAAATGCCATCATGACATTCCTTTCATTGGGCGGCCGCCGTCCGGCAGCCAGGGTGCGAAAACGTAGTCGGTCAGTGTGTCAGCAGCTTGGACAGGAAATCCTTGGCCCGGCTGCTCTTGGGGTTGTTGAAGAATTCCTCGGGGGTCGCGTCCTCAACGATCTGGCCGTCGGCCATGAACACGACGCGGTCGGCCGCCTTGCGGGCGAAGCCCATCTCGTGGGTGACCACGATCATGGTCATCCCCTCCTTGGCGAGCTGGACCATGACGTCCAGGACCTCGTTGATCATTTCCGGGTCAAGAGCCGAGGTGGGCTCATCGAAGAGCATCACCTTGGGCTTCATGGCCAGGGCGCGGGCGATGGCAACGCGCTGCTGTTGGCCGCCGGAGAGCTGGGCCGGAAGTTTGGGGGCCTGATGCCCGACGCCGACCCGCTCCAGGAGGGCCATGGCGTCCTTGTCGGCCTCGGATTTGGCAACGCCCTTGACCTTGATGGGGCCGAGGGTGACGTTTTCCAGAATGGTCTTGTGGGCGAACAGATTGAACGACTGGAAGACCATGCCGACGTCGGCGCGCAGCTTGGCCAGTTCCTTGCCCTCCTCGGGCAGTTCCTTGCCATCGATCTTGATGTCGCCGTCGTCGATGGTCTCGAGGCGGTTGATGGCGCGGCAGAGCGTCGACTTGCCGGAACCCGAGGGGCCGATGACAACGACAACTTCACCCTTGCGGACGTTCAGGTTGATGTCCTTCAGGACGTGCAGCTGGCCGTAATGCTTGTTCACGGCCTTCAGGGAGACGAGGGCATCGCCGGGCACTTGAGTAGTCATAGTACGAATCTAGCGAAGATTGACCAGATATGACGGCAATCACTCATTTTGGTGCAGATCGTGATTCAAGAGATACCTGCACGTCAGGTCCCTTTGCCGGACTGCGTCGGACATTCGCCGTTGACCTCTGCGAACGGCCTCGGCAGGCGGCTGCGGCCGTGCGGCGCCGACGCGCCGACGCGGCGGCGGCCGAGTTCCGCGCTAGCCTATGGGCATGAGTACCGATCCGCAGCACGGCCCCAAGCAAAACCTCGAGCAGAACCCGGAACAGAACCCCGCCGGAAAGCCGGCCCGGGAGGCCCGGAGCACACCGGCGCCCAACGGAATCCGCCACAAGGGTCCGCTGGAGCTGCGCCGCAAGGCCGCCAAGGTCACGATGTCCGACCAGACCTTGCTGGACACCAAAGGGCCGGGACAGTTCGTCCACACCGACCCCTGGCGCGTGCTGCGGATCCAGAGCGAGTTCGTGGAAGGATTCGGCGCGCTGGCCGATCTCGGTCCGGCAGTCAGCGTCTTCGGTTCCGCCCGCACCGTGCCGGGGAGCCCGTACTACGAACTCGGCGTCGAGGTCGGACGCCGGCTGGCCGAGGCCGGACTGGCCGTGATTACGGGCGGCGGCCCCGGCTCGATGGAGGCGGCCAACATGGGCGCCGTGCAGGGCAACGGCGTCTCCGTGGGGCTCGGAATCGAACTGCCCTTCGAGCAGGGCATGAACCAGTGGGTGGACCTGGGCATCAACTTCCGGTACTTCTTCGCCCGCAAGACCATGTTCGTCAAGTACGCCCAGGGCTTCATCGTGCTCCCCGGCGGCCTCGGCACCCTGGATGAGCTCTTCGAAGCCATGGTCCTGGTCCAAACCCGCAAGGTCACTTCCTTCCCGATCGTCCTGGTGGGAACCGCTTTCTGGAGCCCCATGCTCGAGTGGGTCCGGGACACCCTCGTTGCGGAGGGAATGGTCTCGGCTGAGGACCTGGACCTCGTGCAGGTGGTGGACGACCCCGCGCGGGCGGTCGAGCTGGTCGTGGAAGGCGCCGCGCGCCACCGGAACCCGAACGGCGGCTCCACCAACGGGACCGGCACGGCGGACATCAAGGGAACGCGGGGCTGATCCGTCCGCCTGAGCGCTCCGGCGTCCGGCTTCTGGCACGATGGTCTAGTGAGTCTCTTCCTGGTTTTCCTGGCGATTGTGCTGATCGGCGTCGCCGTCCTCCTGGGCACCGGCCTGGCAACGAAAATCTTCCGTCGCCGCCGGGACGGCGGTGCGGGCGGTTCTTTTGACGACGGTTTCGACGAGCCGGTCGCATCACTGCCGCCGGTCCTGCTGCCCGAGCGCGCGGCCGCGGCGGACATTGACCGTCTGCGCTTCGCCGTCGGACTCCGCGGCTACCGGATGGACCAGGTGGATCAGGTCCTGGATGACCTGCGGGAGCAGATCGTCGCCAAGGACCAAGAGATCGAGGCACTCGGGGAGGAACTGGAGCGCCTCCGTCCGCCAACCGAACAGCGTCCGTGAGCCGCGTGGAAGACCCGGAGACCGTCGCGGCGCCTGAGGCCCGGAAGCCCCAGGGGTTGAACGCGGCCCTGTGGAGCCGCATCGCCGCCGCGGGCGCCGGGATGGCGCGGTGGCCCTGGTGGGCGCAGGTGGCCGGACTCTACATCGCCGCGAGGCTGGTCAGCGCCTGCATCTTCATGGCCGCCGCCCTGCACCAGGGCGTGAATCCATGGTTTCCCGCCAAGCCCGACTACTGGAACTTCATCAACATCTGGGATGCCCGCTGGTACGCCCAAGCGCTGCAGGCGGGGTATCCGGCGCTTCTGCCGACCGACGACGCCGGCACCGTCCAGGAGAACACGTGGGCCTTCTACCCCCTGTTTCCCGTGCTGGGCCGGGTGGTGTCCGGCCTGACAGGCACGGGCCCGGCGTGGTCCCTGACGGCCATCGCCCTGGTCTCCGGAATGGGTGCAGCCCTCGTGGCGTGCAGAATTTTCCGGCACCGGGCCACGCACCGCACGGCGCTCTGGGGGACCGTGTTCCTGGCGGCTTTCCCGGTGGCGCCGGTGCTGCAGGTGCCCTACGCCGAATCCCTCAACCTGCTGCTCCTGGGCGCCGCGCTGCTGCTCGTCATGGAGCGCCGGTACCTGTGGGCCATGCCCGTTGTGGTCCTGATGTGCCTTTCCCGGCCCACCGGTGTGCCGTTTGCCGCGATGATGGGCCTGTTGCTGCTCTACCGTTTCTGGCAGCGCCTCACCGCGCAGCGCCTCACCGCGCCGACCCGCACTGTGCAGCATCCCACGGCACAGCACCCCACGAATCAGAGCCCCGCGACACAGGGCGTCACAGTGCAACGCCGGGCCGGCGTCGCCCTCCCCGGCAACGCCGAGCTGTGGTCACTGGGCGGGCTCACCGCCGTCAGCGGCGTCGGTGCCCTGCTGTGGCCGGCCATCGCCTGGGCCGCGACCGGCGATCCGGGCGCCTACACCAAGACCGAAACCGCATGGCGCGGCGATGACCTGGTGCCGTTCAAGCCATGGTTCGACGCCGGCATCATGCTGTTCGGACCGACGCTCGGCGTGCTGGCTCCCTTCGTGTTCGTTGCCACGTTCACGCTGCTGATGATGTCCCGGCCGGTCGTCGCCCTGGGCACCGAGCTGAGGCTCTGGTGCTGCTGCTATATGGGCTACCTGCTGGTCTTCCTGCACCCCCAGACCAGCACGTTCAGGATGCTGCTGCCGCTGTTCCCGCTCGCCCTCAGCGCCGCCCTTCTCTCGCGTTCCCGCGCCTACCGCGGCACCGTGGTGGTCATGTTCGTGCTGCTGCAGATCGTCTGGATTGTGTGGCTGTGGGCGTGGGCGCAACTGCCGGGCGGAGGGGACTACCCGCCGTGACGCACGGCACCATTTCGCGGCGCAGGCCCGGCCTGGCGGGACGCGCTGGAAAGTCCAACGATTAGCTACGGGCGCATTGTTACGCGATAATAGAGGATAAGCAAGGACAAGAAGCACACAGTTTGTAAGCGGTTTATTTGTGAGTTTGCCGGTCACGGCAGCCTCCTGGAGCGCTGCCGGACGGCTTGATTGGCCAAGCGGACGCAGCCCGGCCGGGCTGGTATGTCAGGGACTAATGGAGGGGATATTCCTTATGGCGGCAATGAAACCACGCACCGGCGACGGCCCTATGGAAGTGACGAAAGAGGGACGAAGCCTGATCATGCGTGTTCCGCTCGAAGGCGGGGGGCGGCTTGTAGTCGAACTCAATGCCGCTGAGGCGACGAACCTCAAGGAATGCCTCGTCGGCGTCACCGAATAGCGTCACGCCAAGAGCTTCGCAACAGGGCGGGGTCCCGGCCACCAGGCTGCGGACCCCGCCCTTTGCTGTCAGTACCCGCCCCTTGGACCCGGGCTAGTGAATCCTGGCTGCTACTTCTTCACCGCGATCAGCAGGCCGTCTCCGGTGGGCAGCATGGCGGAGGCGAGACGGTCGTCGTCGCGGATGGACTTGCCGATCTGGCGCAACACCACGGTGGTGCCTTCCCGGGCGGCCGGGTTCGCGACCCGGTCCTTGTCGAGGGCATCATTGACGATCAGCAGCCCGCCGGATTTGAGCAGCCGCACGGCCTGTTCGACGTAGCTGGGGTAGTTAGGTTTGTCCGCGTCAATGAAGACGAGATCATAGGCGCCGTCCGTAAGCCGCGGCAGGACATCCCCGGCCCGGCCAGAAATGGTGCGGGTGCGGTTGGCGGGGCTGCCGGCCTCCTGGAACGCTTCGCGCGCTGCCTTGAGGTGTTCGACGTCGACGTCGATAGTGGTCAGGACAGCCTGCGGACCCAGCCCGCGCAGGATGCACACGCCGGACACGCCTGCGCCGGTGCCGATCTCCACGGCGGTCTGTGCCTTGGACGCCGCCGCCAGCACCGTCAGCACGGCGCCCACGCCGGGGCCGATCGGGGTCACGCCAAGCTCGAAGGACCGTTCGCGCGCGTGCAACAGGACCTCATCCTCGGCAGGCAGATCTTCTGCATAGGACCAGCTCGTGGACTTATCGGCGCTCATGGGATATCGCTTTCTGGGCGGCAGGGGAGTGTTCCCTACAGCGTACTGTGTCCGGCGGGACGGGACGCGGAGGCGGCAGCCCCGTGGCCCCGGCCGGAGGGGGTCGTTCTGCCTTCGGCGGAAGACCGCGGTGGATCAGGAAATTCCCAGCTTATTTTGAAATGATGGGTATCCGCTCATCCGCGTGGTGATCGGCGTCGAATGAATGGTGCAGGAACCTGTGCAAGCAGGCACAATTCAGGCGTAGGTACCATCCACGAGGGGAGTGGACGATGTCGATTCTGGCACCTGTCCCGGCAACTGAGGCAACAGATTCAACCGGCCAGTCCCGGACCGCGGCGGAAGCCGAATGGGTCCGGCCGACCTGGGAGGAAGTGGTGACGAACCACTCCGCCAAGGTCTACCGCCTTGCGTACCGGCTGACCGGAAACAAGTACGACGCCGAGGACCTCACCCAGGAGGTGTTCGTCCGGGTCTTCCGTTCACTCGAGAACTTCAAGCCCGGCACGCTCGATGGCTGGCTGCACCGGATCACCACCAACCTGTTCCTGGACCAGGCCCGTCGCAAGAGCCGGATCCGCTTTGACGCTTTGGCCGACGACGCCGAGTCGCGGCTGCCGGGCCGGGAGCCCGGGCCAGAGCAAAGCTTCGAATTCAACAACCTCGACGTCGATGTCCAGGCAGCGCTCGAGGAACTTCCGCCCGACTTCCGCGCCGCCGTCGTGCTGTGCGACCTCGAAGGGCTCTCCTACGACGAAGTCGCGGCCGCGCTGGACATCAAACTCGGGACCGTCCGGTCCCGGATTCACCGCGGCCGGACAATACTCCGTGAAAAGCTCGCGCACCGCGACCCGCGCCCGGCGCAGCCGGCCAAGCAGTCCCTCAAGCCGCGGCTCAAGATGCCGCGCATCGCCGGCCTCCTCTGAACCGGTCAATGGGTCTGCTGAGACGTTTACTGGGAGCACCAGGCTGCAAGTTCTGGGGCGGGCCCGGGGCTACCCGGAAATGGGCCGCCGGCCGCCACGACCACGTGGAAGCATGTGCCGAATGCCGCGCCCGGCAACAGCGCGAACGCCAGTACCTCGAGAAGCTCCGCGGCGCCGCCGTGCCCGAGGCCAGTGAGGACCTGACTGCACGGCTCCTGGCACGGACCGGTCAGCTGGCCGCGGAACGGGCGGCGGCGGAACGGGAACAAACAGCCCCGGCAGCTACGGCGCCTGCTGCTACAGCTCCGGCACCTGCAGCTCCTACACCTGCGGCACCTTCAGCGCCGGAACGGGCCATGGCGGAACGCCCCGACCCGGCCGGCACAGTGGAAGTATTGGACACAGCGGAACGGCCGGGAGCGGCGGATGCCGCCGGGGCCGGCCATCGTCCGTGGCCCTCGGACCGGTTACCGGCAGGACCCCCCGTGCCTAGTCGGCCAGGGACCGCGGGACCGGTCGCCGGTCATGCCGCCGCCGCGGGTCCACACCGCGCCCGCCGCCGCGGCCCGCGCCTGCCGGTGCTTGCCGTCGGCGGAGCCGTCGCCGCCTTGGCCCTCATGACCGGCACCGCGTACGTCATGGGCGGCGACGACGCGGTCCCCGCCGAGGGCGCAGAGACTGCCGCCCTCGCCCACCCGGATGCCCCCGGGCTGCCCGCCAGCGGTGAGCCGCTCGGTGCAACGGAGCTGTTCGACGCCAGCGGATCCGGCGTCCCCGGCGCTGAGGGAACCGGGCCCCGTGTCGCGTTCGGCCTCGGCGGCGAGCCCGACTTCACCCCTGCCGGGACGCTGAACACCGGCGAGCTTGCCGCGTTCCGCTCGCAAGGATGGACATGTCCGGAGCTGCACGAGCTCGGATTCCACCTCATCTGGGCCCGCGCCGGCGTCATCTCCGGGGACGAGGTCCTGGAACTTCGCCTCACGGATGGCCGGCACTTCGCCACGGTCCTTGAGCAGCACGCCTCGACGCGGGCGCCCGCGTCGCCCCCCGCACCCGCACGGGCCGAAGTTTCGCCCATCAACGTGCTGACCGGACATACCGCCGTGGCAGACGGCTTCATCCCGGCCAAGGCCGGCACGCCGTCGGCCGCCCCCGAACCCGGAAATGGCTTTCTTTGGGTAAACCCCGCCCCGCCCTACCGGGCCATCTACCAGACGTCGGCGGCGACATACACGTACATTTCTGACCTGCCGGCCGAGCAGGCGGACGACGGCGTTGCCGCGCTGACCCGGGTCAGCAGTGGCACTCCCGTGCCGGCCTCGCACAACGGAATTCCGGAACGGATCGAGCGAGGATTGAGCCGAATCCTGGAGCATCTGGCACCGTGAGGCAGGGACGGGCCGGACATGGCCGGCATACGGACTTCGCGGAATCGTCGCCAGCCCGAGCGAGAGGGTAACCTTCCTAAAGTGCTTGGAATCAATGGACCGGAGTTCTTACTTCTGCTGATCATCGGCCTTCTGGTGATTGGTCCCAGCAGGCTGCCCGAATACACCCAGAAACTTGCCAATATTGTCAAGGAAGTGCGCCGGATGGCGTCCGGTGCGCGGGAACAGATCAAGGAAGAAGTCGGCATCGACATCGATGAGGTCGACTGGAAGAAGTACGATCCGCGCCAGTACGATCCCCGCCGCATCATCAAGGAAGCGCTCCTTGACGATGACACCAAGCCGATGAGCGCCGGGGCACCCGCAACGGTCTCCGCGGCCGCTGCCGCGACTGCCGTCGCCGTGCACCGCCCCGAGCGGGTGCTCGAGCGGCTGCCCGAGGGCGAACCGGCACCCTTCGACTCAGAGGCGACCTAGGACTTCCCGCGGCGGACCTACCGCAGTGCCTTCGCAGTGATGCGGACGGGCCCTATCAGCGGGCTTCCGTGTGGGCATCCGTCGGCACGGGGCGCTGTCAGCGGGGCTGCAGACCCAGCGGCATGCCCTTGAGGCCGCGGGGAACCGACGCCAGCCTGCCGGCGATCCCCGCCAAGGCCACGGCCGCAGGCGTCTCCGGACGGCCCAGCACCAGCGGAACTCCGGAATCCCCACCCTCACGCAGCAGGACTTCGAGTGGAATCTGGCCCAGCAGCGGCACGTCCTCACCCACGGTGGCCGAGAGGCGCTCGGCCAGCACGGCGCCGCCGCCGCTGCCGAACAGTTCCATCCTGCCCCCGTCGGGCATTTCAAGGTACGACATGTTTTCCACGACGCCGGCCACGGTCTGGCCCGTCTGGGTGGCGATCGCACCCGCCCGCTCGGCAACATCCGCGGCGGCTGCCTGCGGGGTGGTCACGACGAGGATCTGCGCCTTGGGCAGCAGCTGGGCGACGGAGATCGCGATGTCGCCTGTGCCGGGGGGCAGGTCCAGGAAGAGGGCGTCGAGGTCGCCGAAGTAGACGTCGGTGAGGAACTGCTCCAGCGCCCGGTGCAGCATCGGGCCCCGCCACGCCACGGGCTGGTTCCCGGTGACGAACATGCCGATGGAGATGACCTTGACCCCGTAGGCCACGGGCGGCAGGATCATGTCGTCCACCCGCGTGGGGACCTGTGTGATGCCCATCAGCGCCGGAACGGAGAAACCGTACACATCCGCGTCCACGATCCCCACACGGAGCCCCTGGGCGGCCAGGGCGCACGCCAGGTTGACCGTGACGGAGGACTTGCCCACGCCGCCCTTGCCGCTCGCGACGGCGTACACCTTGGTCAGCGAGCCCGGCGCGTTGAACGGGATGCCGCGCTGGGCGCCGGCGCCCCGCAACTGCTCCTTGAGGGCGTCGCGCTGGACCTGCGTCATCACTTTAAGGTCCACGTCCACGCCGGTGACGCCCGGGACGGCGGACAATGCAGCCTCGGTGTCCGCCGTGATGGTGCCGCGCAGCGGGCAGCCCGCGATGGTCAGCAGCACCGCGATCCGCACGCGGCCGCCGTCGCCGATCTCAACGGACTCCACCATGCCGAGCTCGGTGATGGGGCGGCGGAGCTCAGGGTCGATCACGGTGGCAAGTGCGCCGTGCACTGCCTGTTCCAGCGGGGTGCTCATGCGGGTGATGCTCAGCTTTCGGGGATGGTGCGGTGTGCGGGCTGGCGGGTGGGATCGGCCGCGGCCTCGGAGTGGTTCGCCGACGGGTTCGGCAGTTTCCCCGAAGGGTTCCCTGTCGGGTCCTGTGAAGAGTCCTGCGACGGGTCCACCGCACGGTCCTTCGCCGGGTCATCGCGCTTGCCGCCGGCTTTTACCCGGGGGATTTGCTGGGTCCGGGGGCTGCGCTGCTTGTCGCGCCGCTCCTTCATCTTCTCCTTGACCTTTTCCCGCGGGGTCTCGTGGGCGCCGGCGGAAGGATCGTGGGTGCGCAGTTCCTCCTGGGCCTCCAGCATGTCCTCCAGCAGGCTGCGGAGCTCGGCGCGGACGTAATCGCGGGTGGCGACCTCGCGCAGCGCGATGCGCAGGGACGCAAGTTCCCGGGTCAGGTATTCAGTGTCGGAGAGATTGCGCTCGGCCCGCTGGCGGTCCTGCTGCAGCGAGACCTTGTCGCGGTCGTCCTGGCGGTTCTGGGCCAGCAGCAGCAGGGGCGCGGCGTAGGAGGCCTGCAGGGACAGCATGAGGGTCAGCAGCGTGAACCCCAGCGCCCGTGAATCGAACTGCCATTCCTCCGGCGCCCACGTGTTCCAGCCCAGCCAGAACAAGCAGAACACCGTCATGTACATCAGGAACGCGGGGGTTCCCATGAAACGGGCGAAGCCTTCCGTGGCATGGCCGAAGGCGTCCGGGTCGGGACGGAAGTTGGGCAGGATACGCTGCCGGCCGCTCAGGGGCGTGTCGAGACCGCCGGTGGTCCTGCCGCCAGGGCGGACATTGGAGGTCCGTGGTGCTGTGGGATCAGCCAATGCGGCCTCCAAGCTTTCTTATCGGGGCATCGTCCTCGTGGGCGCGCCAGTCGTCCGGCAACAGATGATCAAGCACGTCGTCAACAGTCACCGCCCCCACAAGCCGTCCGTCATCGTTGACTACGGGAAGCGAGTTGAGGTTGTACGTTGCCAGCGCGCGGGCAACCTCGCTGATGTGGGCCTGGTCGGAGACCGGCTCCAGGCTCTTGTCCACCAGATTGCCCAGCGGCTCCGGCGGCGGAAAGCGCAAGAGCTGCTGGATATGGACGACGCCGAGGAATCGTCCCGTCGGCGTCTCCAACGGGGGCCGGGCGACGAAGATCGACGACGCCAGGGCGGGGGAGAGTTCCTCCCGGCGCACGTGCGCGAGTGCCTCGGCGACGGTTGCTTCCGGGGGAAGGATCACCGGCACGGGCGTCATGAGCCCGCCGGCGGTGTCCTCGTCGTATTCGAGCAGGCGGCGGACGTCTTCGGCGCCTTCGGGTTCCATCAACTGCAGGAGTTCTTCAGCCTGGGCGCTGGGGAGTTCGGCAAGGAGGTCGGCGGCGTCGTCCGGATCCATCTCCTCGAGGACGTCGGCGGCACGGTTGACGTCCAGGGCAGAGAGGATCTCCACCTGATCACCTTCGCGCATCTCCTGCAGGACGTCCGCGAGCCGTTCGTCCTGGAGTTCGCTCGCAACCTCGAAGCGGCGCTTGTCGCTCATTTCCTGCAGGGCCTCGGCGAAGTCGGCGGGCTTGAGGTCCTCGTGCGTGGCCACGAACTGGGTGGCGGCCTGTGGCTCGGTCTTGGCGCCTTGCCGGGCATCGGCCCAGTCGATGATGAGGGTTTCATTGCGGCGCAGCCGGCTCAGGGGCGAGAGGGAGTGGCCGCGGCGGACGAAGAGCTTGCTGACGAACCAGTCGCCGGAGCGGTGCCGGTCCATGGCGATGTCTTCGATGGTCGCGTCGCCGCTGCCGTCCGCAAGGGTCACCCGGCGGTCGAACATTTCGGCCACCACGAGGGTTTCCGCGCCGCGCTGTTCGAAACGGCGAAGATTGACCAGCCCGGTGCAGATAACCTGGGTCTGGTCTATGGACGTAATTCGGGTCATCGGCACGAAGACACGCTTCTTGCCGGGGACCTCGACGACGATGCCCACCACGTGCGGGGCGCCCCTCGTTCCGCGGGAGAGCACCACGACGTCGCGCAGCCGACCCAGACGGTCGCCCAATGGGTCGAAGACGTCCAGTCCGAGGAGGCGCGCGACAAACACTCGCGAAAGATTCGTGCTCACCCCTACAGGCTACCGAGTCTGCTCTCTTTTAGCTGAATTTCCAGCCGCACACCAGCCCGATGGGTGAGAATGGGCATATGTCAAACATTTTTGGTGCTCCCAGGGCCGGTGCCCCCAACGGCTCGGACGAGGCACGCACCGTCCCGAGAGGCGACGTTGTCGGTTCCTACAACTCCTACCTGGATGCCCAGAAGGCGGTGGACTACCTGGCTGACCAGCAGTTCCCCGTGCAGATGGTGTCGATCGTGGGCAATGACCTGAAGATGGTCGAGCGGGTGACCGGCCGGCTTACGTACCCCCGCGTCGCCCTCTCCGGCGCCCTCAGCGGCATGTGGTTCGGCCTGTTCGTCGGCGTCATGCTGTCCTTCTTCTCCACCACCCCCGGTTATTTCTCGATTGTGACGTCAGTCCTGATGGGTGCCGCGTTCTTCATGCTGTTTGGCATCGTCACGTACGCCATGCAGCGCGGCAAGCGTGACTTCACCTCAACCAGCCAGGTCGTGGCGACCAATTACGACGTCGTGGTCTCCTTCGAGGCCGCCGGCGAAGCCCGGCGCCTGCTCCACCAGCTGCCCATGACGGCGCACGACGCGGCCGGTGCCGCGGCCGGCGGTTTCGCTCAGCAGGACTACCGTCATCAGGCACCGCAGCAGCCCGGCCCACAGCAGCCGGGACAGCAGACCCATGCGCCGCAGCGCCCCGCGGGCTGGAACGACCCGTACGGCCAGAGAACGCCGGAGACCGGCGCAGACCCGGCCGGACAGTACCAGGGCGGTGCACCCCAGCAGGAGGGCCCCGCAGGCCCCGCTCCGACGGCGCCGGCCGCGGCTGAGGAGGCGGCGGCCCG
>NZ_AZSB01000559.1:0-1523 GCF_000520575.1 Arthrobacter sp. I3 | reverse complement strand
ATGATGGTCCTGTTCCTCGGTGCGATCTACTCGCTGTCCTTCCTGACGCTGGAAAACACCTGGCCGATGGCCGTCTGCCTGATTCTCTTCGCCGCCGCGTTCTGGATCCCGCAGACCCTGCTGGGCCGCTCGGATTCGGCCGGCGAAAACTAGGCCACTCCTAACTTTTAAATGACTGAAGCTCCGGTTCGTCCGGAGCTTCAGTCATTTAACCGGTGGCAGTCCTAGCTGTACTGAGCCATCAGGTTGGTGACACCCGGGTGATGGGTGTGGTTCCGATGCCGGTGTGGATTCGTTCAGTGTTGTAGTGCTGGAGCCAGGGCGCAAGTGCGGATTGGCGGTCGTTGCTGCTGGTGAAGACCTGCCGGTAGGCCCATTCGGTTTGCAGGGTCCGGTTGAAGCGTTCGGCTTTGCCGTTGGTCCAGGGGCAGTGGGGCTTGATGAAGCGCTGAACTGCTCCAAGATCTGCGACTGCCTGGCGGAACGCGGCGGAGTTGCGGTAGGCGAAGGCGTTGTCGGTGATGACGCGTTCGATCCGTTGGATGCCGTGGCCGGCGAAGTAGCCCGCGGCGCGGGTGAGGAACCCGGCCGCGGTGGCACCCTTCTCGTCGGGAAGGACCTCGGCGTAGCCGATGCGGGAGTGGTCATCGATCGCGACGTGGACGTAGTCGTAACCGATCCCGCGTCCCTTGACCTGCTCCGAGCGGCCATGGGCCCGCCAGCCGCCGCCGTCCGGGATGCGCCCGAGCTTCTTGACGTCCAGATGGACCAGTTCCCCGGGCCGTGCCCGCTCGTACCGCTTCGCCGTGGTCCGGGCGGCGCGGATCGGGGCACCGGTCAGCGGATCGCAGTCCGCCAGCCGCGGGACCCCGTGCCGGTGCAGGATCCGGGACACCGTCCGGGCCGGGACGCCGGTGAACGCAGCGATCCTCAGCGGTCCGAACCGTAACGACCGCCGGGCGTCCAGAACGGCTAGCTCACGGTCGGAACTCGTCCGGGCCGGTGATGACCGCGGCCGGCTCGAACGGTCCCGAAGCCCGGCCGCGCCCTCGGCCCGGAAACGTCTGACCCACCGGTACGCGGTCTGCCGGGACACGCCCAGCTCCGCCGCGATATGGGCGACCGGGCGACCGGCGGCCACCCGGTCAACGATCAGGAGTCTTCCATGAACCGTCAACCGGGCATTAACGTGGGACACGAGGACCTCCGAGCGCAAAGTGTGTGAACTAGACAGCTCCACTTAGCCCGGAGGTCCTCCTCGTTTTCAAGCCCTACATGTCAACAACGTCCCGGCTCAGTACACCTAGACGGCGAGACGGGGGAATAGGCGGCGAAACAGGGGAGTAGCCTCCAGGCACCACTCCAACCACCCGTTGCGCTATCGGTCATGGCGGTTATGGACGCCGAATGACGACCAGGACTGATAGCGCAACCAGGTAGGCAGGGTGGATTTAGTAGGCCTTGACCCGCTGTTCGACGACGAGGTGGACCAGGGCGAACACACCGTCCCGGTCGATGGCGGC
>NZ_AZSB01000558.1:0-2500 GCF_000520575.1 Arthrobacter sp. I3 | reverse complement strand
ACAGGCCCAGCATCATGCGGCGCACGAGCGTGGATTTGCCCAGACCGGGTTTGCCGAGGATGAACGCGGAGGGGTTGGAAATCAGGTGGGCGCGCTGGAACCAGCTGATCGGATCACAGCAGACCGTGGCCTGGGTTTCCTCGTGCCGACCCAGCGGGACGCCGACCATGGGCGAGGACGTACCCGAGGAAAACGGCCACAGCCCGCAGACCTGCACCGTGGTCCCACGGTATTCACGCACCGCCGGGACCAGGGCCGCAGCCCCTCCCCCGCGCCCTCGCCAGCCACGGGACCCGGGGACACGCAACCGGGCCGGACGAGCCGTGGACGCGCGGCCGTCGCGGGCTTCGGATTCCACACCATCAAGGAGCGGATTCTTCTTCTTCCGTCGAAAGAGCTTCTGCATTACAGGGCCTCTCTGATTTCGGTGGGCAGCAGGATGTGCTTGGGCAGGACCAGTCCGAGCGGCAGGGACGCGGCGAACGCGGTGTCCTGGGAACCGTAGGCACGGCGCAGCAGCACCCGGGCGGTCCCGGAGGTCTGTTCCACGGCGGCGACCGCGTCGGGGAGCCGGGCCGGGTCGGTGACGGTGGCGGTGACGACCATGCCGAAGTTCACCAGCCCGGCACCTTGCGCTTCTTCCTGGGCGGTTTGGGCGGCGGAGCGTGCGTCGACCAGGGCGCGGGCGGAGGGGCGCCCTCCGGAGGTGATGCGGACGTTGGCGTTGTTCTGGTCCCGCTCGACGACGGCGGCGGCCCGGGCCGAATCCATCGGACGGTAGAGCAGGGAAACGCGCTTGCGGTCGATGTCCCCGTGCGGGGCCAACAGCCGGGAGAGAACCGAGGAATTTACCGAACCGCGGGGGGCGCCGGTCATGGTCCAGGAGGCAGAGAACGCGCCGTCGTGCCGGTAGTCGTCCCAGCTCGCCTGCGTCGCAGAGGGGCCGACTTCGCCCCAGGTGAGGGCGACCGGGGATCCGGCGGCGTGGGCTTCATCAATGATCAAGGCCGCGGGCGGGTCGTAGGCGATCCGGACGACCTCGCAGAGTTCCTGCGCGGACATCGGCCGGGCAATGCCAGCGCCGGTGGCCTGCAGCCGGGCACCAAGCCCCGGGATGCGGGAGGCCAGGTCCCGGGCGACGTCTTCGGGTTCGCGCTTCCGGGACCCGGAGCGCAGCGCGGCGGTGAAGGTCAGAGACACCCAGGCCCGGACGGTGGCCGAGCCTTCCGGGTAGGTGCGGACAACCTCGCGAAGGATTGCCTTCGCGGCCTCCGGGGCGTCGGGGTGGATGTTCATTTCAACTTCGTTGCGCAGCCGGTAGCCGGAGTCCGGGGCGGTCTCCACGGTCACGGCCGCGGCCTCCAGCCCGGCTTCATCCCCGAGTCCGGCGATCCAACCGCCCCAGTTCGCGACCCAGGCGTCGACCTGTTCCGGATCCACCAGGGAAGCGCCGTCAGGTTCGGTGGAGAAGACCACGGTGAAGTGGTTCGTGGTGGGGACGTGAAGCATGGCGAAGGGGCGGTTGTAGGAGTCGTTGAACTCGTACAGCCGGGACTTCGCGGCCAGGCCGGGAAGCTGGAACATGCCCCACTCGGTGACCCCTAGTGGGCCGGAACGGTAGAGGTTGGTCCCGCCGGAACGGGCGAGACGGAAGTTCATCCGCGTCGCGGACCGGTCCACGATGGACTGACCATGCTTGTCTTTGACGGTCAGAAGCAGCACGAGCAGTCCGGCGACGGCAAGGACGCTCAGGCCCGGCAGCAGGCCCCAGATGGCGAAGGTGATGATGCCGGCCAGCAGACCGGTCATGACGATGCCGGTGCCGATCGCGCCCAGGCTTCCCAGCCCCGCGGAACGGGGAACCCGCCAGTTGCCGTAGGACGGTTCCTTGTATTCGGTATTNTCCATCGATCCTGATTGGCCGGTTGAATCCTGCGCGGTTTGTTGTGCGGCCTGAGAGGCCTTTGACGCTGCTTGTGCTCCTGCGGCGACGGCGATTCCGGCCGGGCCGGCGGCTTTACCGGCGGAACCTGCGCCGGCTCCTGCGACTGAGCCGGAGGTGCCTGCCCCGGCGGTAGCGGCGCTTCCGGTGGTGCCCTTGCGGGGCGCCCCGCCGGGGCCCGTTGAGCCGGGGGTGGGTTTGCCGTTGCCGCCGTTGCTGCCGCCGGCGCCCTTGCTGCCCTGTGCGCTGGCGCTCTGGCCGGGCTGGCTGGCCGGTGTGGGCGATGCGTTGCCGCGTCCACTGCCCGAGCGGCCCATCGAGACAGCGCCGGTGGCCATGGCCCCCACCGCCGCTCCTGCTCCGCCGCCGGAACCGGAAGCGACAGCTCCGACCATGGGGGTGACGAAGCGCATCAATGCCGGCAGGGCCAGCAGGGCGACAAT
Organism: Arthrobacter sp. I3; assembly: GCF_000520575.1. Taxonomy (NCBI): domain Bacteria; kingdom Bacillati; phylum Actinomycetota; class Actinomycetes; order Micrococcales; family Micrococcaceae; genus Arthrobacter; species Arthrobacter sp. I3. The sequence goes on along the minus strand of NZ_AZSB01000558.1, from coordinate 115 downwards.
CATGAGGGCGAAACCGGTAATGGATCCCAGCAGGACGTTGCCGCCCGAGGATCCCATGAGCTTGAAGGCCACGGCGTAGACGATGGCCGCGGCGGGCTTGTAGAGAATGAAAGCG
>NZ_AZSB01000557.1:0-2001 GCF_000520575.1 Arthrobacter sp. I3 | reverse complement strand
CACCACCCAAAAACCCCGCCACCACAACCCAAAACCACCCGTCACGCACCTCATCGCACACTCCCCCGCCGCCCACGGCCACTATGCCGTGCATCACTCCATCCCCGTGCCGGCAACTCCCCCACATGGCGGGCCCAGGCAGTAGCAGGGGCGTATGACGAGTTGATGGCCCAACAGCAGCGAAGAACCTTGAAACCCGCGGGGGAAGTTGCAGGATCTCGTGGTTTGATCGAGCGATTGATTCCGCCGCAGCCTGTTCCCAGTACATCGAAGCAGCAAGAACTGTCAGGCAACCCCCTGAGGTCACCCTTGCTGTCTGTGCTTCCTGCGAGCTCCCCCAGTCCATGTTCGCGATGTTTAGGTTGTCATCGACTCCCTAGGGTTCGAGCGCAATGCATCGGAACGGTCGCCTCGCGCAGATCCGCGGTCTGTATCGGATACCCGCCTTCAAGAGCGCCACCTTCCACGACGAACAAGACAAAGGCGTGTTCATTGCCTGCCGGAGCCGCCTGGCGAACGTGTTCCCACCCGACGCGATCCCAGGCAGTACCATCAACGGCCCTCACTCAGGCGCGGAATCCATCTTCATGCTCGGAAAGTGCATCCACCCAAGCCTCTGGTGCTGAAGGTCGTACGCACCAGGAGGAAGGGCGGGCCTGGCCTGTGCGTGAGTTCTTTCCTTCGTGCGTTTTCGGTCGCCAATAGTCCCGGGAAACCGCGCAGCTCTTCAGGGCCCAAAGCAGGAGGTGTAGAAGACGCGCAGGGCCGGCGGTCGTAGCGGCGCGGACGGTGTTGGTTGCGGGCAATCCGGCCGGAGCGCCGAGGCTAGCGCCGCGGCCGGAAACGCTGTGCCGCCGCCGGCCGGGCAGTGTCCGCAGCGTGCTCTTGACGCGGCCCCGGCCGCAAGGGTAGACAAGGGCCATCCCGGTGCTGTCGCGGGGGTTATGACCGCAGACAGAACGCGGGCAGCGCGGGGACCGTCATGATGAAGCACGGCGGAGCAGCGGAGTGAGGTGTGAGCGATGACCGGATTAGTTGCCTTCCGCTTCGTGGCGCTCGGCTGGGCAGCCTACTTCGCCGCGGAAGCAGGGGTTGCGGACGAATGGGCGTACTACTTCGCCGTCTTCGTGATTGTGCTGGCCCAGTGCGCCGGTGTACCGCTTCCCGCCGTGGCCGTCCTGCTTGGCGCCTACGCCTCGGCGCGCCACGGAGACCTGAACCTTACCGCCGTTATCGCGGTCGGCAGCCTGGGCGCCATGCTCGGGAGCACGATTGGCTACGTACTTGGGCGGGTGGGAGGCCGTCCGCTGATGCTTCGACTCGCACAGCGCTTCCATGCCGACGAGAATCGCATCCTCCAGCTCGAGTCGTTCTTCGATCGGCACGGCGGCAAAGCCTTGTTCTTCGGCCGCTGGGTCATAGTTGTCCGGCTCTGGGGCGCCATTGCCGCGGGGGCCGCCAAGATGCCGTGGCCCACTTTTCTGCTCTGGACCATCACAGGGTCAATTGCCTGGGTCGCGAGCCTCAGTGTTCTCGCCTATTTGGCCGGGGCGCTGGCCAATGCGATCGGTGACGCTCTCGACATCGGCGGTTGGGTGCTGGTCCCCTTCGTCGTGCTGGGCCTGGTGATCGTCTGGCGCCGGCGCAGACGCCGGAAGCTCAGGTCAGCGGGAGGGACAGGGGACGGCGCACCCGATGCCGAATGAGCCCGTCCAGGCGCGTCCGGCCTGTACGTTCCTGCAGCAACGCTCGGCCTCCTTTGAGGCGGAGCATACGACGTCGCAGGGCCCCTCATCGGCGGTCGGGCACCAGGCCGCGACCCGGGTTCGGCTGGGCACGTAGCCGGGGGCTGGCGGGCGGCCGATCCCTCGAGGCCGATCCCTCGGGTCCGGGCCGCCGAAGGCACGGGTCAAGTCCTGAAAGGCCGGTTAAATGCGGGAGGACCCCTACCTGGTGGTGGGGGTCCTCGACCGTTAATGGTGTTCCGGCGGTGACCTACTC
>NZ_AZSB01000556.1:0-2185 GCF_000520575.1 Arthrobacter sp. I3 | reverse complement strand
CGGGGCCTGCGGTGCAGGAAATGTCCCTGCGGCGCTCCTTCGTCGCTGATTTCCTCCGGGAATTTCCCGCCCCTTGCCCTGCGGGTAGACAGGCCTCCGTCGGCCACAGCTCCGCAAGCTTCGCCAGCAGCCAAAACAACGGGGGGAGAGGGGAAGCTGGCCGGTCACCAAAGCCCCCCGCTATGGTCCGTGCCAGCACCCGATTCCAGCCGCTTGACAGACATAGAAGCGTCGGGGGGAGAAGGGGAGCTGGCCGGTCACCTGAGCCGCCCCCGCCCACCGAATCCTCAGCAAAGGACACAAGAAACCATGACTGACGAAAACCGCAATGCACGCGCCGCCCTGACCCGCCTGTTCGAACCCGGCGACATCGTGGGCCGGGCGTTGGTAGCCAAACACGGCGCGCACGCCGCTCTGAGGATCGCCATCGGCGCGCGTCCGGCCCGGCCGTTCTGGGATGTCATGACCGACGAGCTGGCCGAAGCACTGAGCCGCTGGGCACCGCGCATCCCCGACCTGGCCCCGGAGAAGGACCTTGCCGCCATCGAACGCCTGGGCGGCGGTTTCCTTGTTCCCGGCGACGAGCACTGGCCGACAGGTCTGGACGACCTTCCCGATGCCCCGTGGGGCCTCTGGTACCGGGGCAACCTCAGCACCGGGATCCCGGCGCTGTCCCGGTGCGCGGCGGTGACCGGCTCACGTGACAGCACCAGCTACGGCGCTGCCGTCACCGGCGACATGGCCTATGGGCTGGCCCAACGCGGAATCTGCGTCATCTCAGGCATGGCCTACGGCATCGACGCCCACGCGCACCGCGCCGCGCTGGCCGGAAGCCAAGGCAACGGAGCGGCGACCATCGCGGTGCTGGCCGGAGGACTTGACCGGGACTACCCGTCAGGGAACGCGGACCTCGCGGCCGCGATCCGCGCCAACGGACTGACAATCTCCGAACTGCCGCCCGGAAGCGCCCCGACCCGGCGCAGGTTCCTGCAAAGGAACCGCATCATCGCCGCCCTTGCAGGGGTCACCTGCGTGGTGGAAGCCCGCTGGCGCTCCGGTGCACTGAACACCGCGCACCACGCCGAAACCATCGCCCGGCACGTCGCCGCCGTCCCGGGCAGCGTCCACAGCGCCAACTCGGCAGGATGCCACCGGCTCCTGAAGGAAGGCGGCGCGGTACTGGTCACCGACGCGGCCGAACTCGCCGAACTACTCGCCAGCTAAACGGAGAAGGGGTTTTGGCCGGTCCCTTTGTGAGGGCCGGTCACCGCTGGCGGTATGCCCGCGACTGTTTGATCTTGCTCGCAGAAGAACTCTTCGACGTCCGGCTGTCCGCTGGGCAAGGGAAGGAAGACCGTAATGTCGTACCGTGAAGATAACGTGAGCCGCATGTTCACAAACAACAGCAAGGGGAGCCAGACAGTGCCAAGAGATGACAGGCAGGAAAGCCCCCAGAGACCCTATAAGCCTTGGCACCGTCAGGAAAAGGTTTGGGCTCTTATCGCCCTTGTTGTCTTGGTCGTTGGCATGGTCGTCTCAGCAGCAACTGGTCAGTCCGGGCCGTTTTCGTTGCTGATCTTCGGCGCCGTCGTCATCCTTGTCCTGGTGAATATGGTGACTCGGAGTATGGGCTGGGTGCGCCGGGGCTGGAAACGGCTCAACGACCGCGCGTAGCAACAAAGCCATGGATGGTCGGGAGCGTAGAACTCCCGACCTTCTTCTATTTCCCGGCAAAGTTCGGGCGGGCCGCCGCACGGAGCAACTGCCGCTGTGGTCTCCGGCGGCATCCCGCCAATCCGGGACGGTATCGACGCATCAGCTGGCATCGCGGGCCCACTGCAGGAGAGTGGCCGGCAAACGCCGGAATTGTCCAACAGGGTGCTCGACAAGGAACATGCTCGCAGGGCTCGCACCGAAGCGGGCGTCCGCTGGCGCGGCCGGCTGTTGGGCCCGGCCCCGACGTCGCAGAGCTCCGCCAGGCCCGGACCTGTGTGTCTACGACGTCTTTTGGCTGCTGTCCTGACGGATTGTACGTGTCCGCTCCGGCCCGTCTAGCCCCTCCTTCGTCGGGGCCTGCGGCCCGCAGAATCGGCTCCGGCGCTCCTTCGTCGCTGATTTCCTCCGCAGATTCCACGGTCCTTGCCTGCGGTAGACAGGCCTCCGTCGGCCACAGCTCCGCAAGCTT
>NZ_AZSB01000555.1:0-2289 GCF_000520575.1 Arthrobacter sp. I3 | reverse complement strand
AGGAATACGGCGTGTCCGCTCCTGTGCGGGACTACCGGGGCGAAGTCGTCGGCTGCATCACAGCCAGCGCGCCCCGATCCCGAGTGCAGTACATGCAGAGTCAGTCGATCCTGCGCGAAGCCGTGCTCGAGGCCGCGGCGCGGGTGTCTACACGGTTGGGCCACCTGCCGGGGAAACAGATCCAGGTCGCTGACGGCGCTGTTGGCTGATCCGAGCAGGAGCCGATGGGCCTGCGAGCCGTGATCCTCGGTGGTTTGCCAGAGCAGGGACCGACGGAGCCTCAAGCAGGGCCACCCCCTCGAAGTTGGCAGCTGCTCCCTCTCGGATGACCCTTTCCGAGTGCGACAGCGCGGTCAAGCGTCTCGATCTGAATGCGGTCGAATACATGATGTTGCTGACGTTTCGCCTAGCCGCGTGGATGAATCACCCCGGAAGCGAGGCCGCCCAGCCCAAGCGGGTGGATACTTCCGAGGCAGCCTGTTGTACGGCTTGAACCAGAGCATCCTTGGTGGCGTGCTTTTGCACGCGGGAACGGGGGGCGGATGCAGTGATGCACCCAACCACCTTGCCCCGGTAATCCCGAACCGGAGCGGAGACCCCAAACTCCTCCTCCGTAGTCGAACCGTCGTTAATGGCGTATGCCTGACGGGCGACTTCCTGCAGGTGGGCGGTGTGGTCCAAAGGCAAACCATCTCCTGCCGTGCGTAGTATCTGCCCGGATTCGATCAGTTCCGTCGCGAGAGCCGGCGCCAGCTCCGCCAGGAAAATCCGCACTGAAGAGCTCTCGAATTTGTTGTACCGGGTTCCGATGGTGGCAGTGTGTTTGACCAGATTCGGGCTGGCAACCTGCTCCACGACGATGGCCTCGTGACCATTCCAGACCGAGATAGCGCTGGTCTCTTGGGTGCTTTCGGTTAACTTCTCCAAATACGGAACCGCGGCGCGGCGGACATCCAGATCCGCCAGCAAGGGGGCGGACAACGCGAGGAGGCCCAGCCCGAGCCGATACCGTCCCGTCTCCTCATCCCGCTGGACATATCCAGCTTCTGTTAGACCGCTAAGAATGCGTGAGACCGTGCTCTTGTGGAGGCCAACACGCTGAGCAACCTCAGTCACGCCAAGAACCGGACTTTGAACGGAAAAGGCTTCCAGGACAGCAAGACCGTTCAACAGTGACGCCGCAGCTCCTTGGACCTGCCCGTTGTCATGCCTCGGCCTGCCTGCCACCTTCATCCTTTCGCGCTACGTGACTATCCCGCCACTCTTTGGGGCCATCATATGCCGCAATCTGTACCCGCCTCACTGAGGTTGTCAGTTCCACACTGCGGACGTGAGATTAACGGACAGAAGGCCCACCTTGGCGGGCCTTCAAAGTGTTCCGCTCAAACTACATCCGAGCTTCGGCAGGCTTTCCTGCTTTTGCCTCGTCCCGAAGGGATCGGCTGCTTTGCTAGCAACATAGTCACAACAGGAGCAACGCACGTTGGCCTACTTTGCGCTCTACCCACCCGGCATAACTGACCTGGCGGGCCGACGATGTTGCTCGTGGAGCAAGGCGAGCCTCAATAGAGAAACCGGCGGATAGTGTCATCGCTTGGCACGAATGTTTCCGCCGGGAAAACTGCGGATGCCTCAGCCCGTGTTGCTGGGGTGGGCGGGCCGCGAACCGGCCCCTCGCCGGGCTGCCGGAGTGACGCACTCGCCGATGCTCGCCCTATCGAGAAGTTGGTCCGGTGGAGATGCAGACTCCGGGCACCTCTGGTGGTGCGCCGGTTCGTGCGCTACAGTATCCAGTACAGCAACCTCGTTGCTAGCTTAGAAACACAACAGCCAAGAGAGTGGAGAGAACCATGACAGCAGAGACAGAGACGTCCAACGACATCGAAGCCCGTCTTGCAGCAGTGCTGGAGGAGGCGTTCGAAGCAGGCACGGGCATCTACAACGAGCGAGGCTTCAAGCGTCGGATCGGCTACGGCAACCGCCCCGCCGTCATCCACATCGACCTCGCGAACGCTTGGACCCGTCCGGGTCACCCGTTCAGCTGCCCGGGCATGGAGGAGATCATCCCGAACGTCCAGCGGATCAACGAGGCCGCGCGCGCCAAGGGCGTCCCGGTCTTCTACACCACGAACGTGTACCGCAACCGCGACGCCACCTCCGGGACGAACGACATGGGCCTGTGGTACTCGAAGATCCCCACGGAGACCCTTCCGGCGGATTCCTACTGGGCGCAGATCGACGACCGCATTGCGCCCGCGGAAGGCGAGGTCGTAATCCAGAAGAATCGCG
>NZ_AZSB01000554.1:0-2428 GCF_000520575.1 Arthrobacter sp. I3 | reverse complement strand
TCAAAAACCTCGTCAAGAAGGAAGGCCTCCACACGGTGTGTGAGGAGGCCGGCTGCCCCAACATCTTCGAGTGCTGGGAAGACAAGGAAGCCACCTTCCTGATCGGCGGCTCCGAATGCACCCGGCGCTGCGACTTCTGCCAGATCGACACCGGCAAGCCCTCCCCCGTGGACATGTTCGAACCCACCAAGGTGGCCCGCTCGGTCCAGGCCATGGCCCTGCGCTACGCCACCGTCACCGGTGTGGCCCGCGACGACCTCGCCGACGAGGGCGTCTGGCTCTACGCCGAAACGGTCCGCAAGATCCACGAACTGAACCCGGGCACCGGCGTCGAACTGCTGATCCCCGACTTCTCCGGCAAGCCCGAGCACATCGCGGCGATCTGCGACTCCAAGCCCGAGGTCTTCGCCCACAACGTCGAGACCGTGCCCCGGATCTTCAAGCGCATCCGCCCCGCGTTCCGCTACGACCGCTCCCTGGACGTCATCACCCAGGGCCGCAAGCTCGGCATGGTGACCAAGTCCAACCTGATCCTCGGCATGGGCGAGACCCGCGAGGAAATCTCCGAGGCACTGCGGGACCTGCACGAGGCCGGCTGCGACCTGATCACCATCACCCAGTACCTGCGCCCCTCCGAACGGCACCTGCCGGTGGACCGCTGGGTCAAGCCGCAGGAATTCGTGGACCTGCAGCACGAAGCGGACGAGATCGGCTTCCTGGGCGTCATGTCCGGGCCCCTGGTGCGTTCCTCCTACCGCGCCGGCCGGCTCTGGGCCACCGCGATGCGCAAGAAAGGCTGGGAAATCCCGGCCGAACTCGCCCACATCGAAAGCTCCGGAAGCACCCGCCAGGAAGCCAGCTCGCTGCTCGGCGCCCAAGCCGGCGCCTGACATCGACAGAGGACCAGAGATGTTTCCCATACGACTTGAAATCATTCCTTCCGAGGGAATCGTCAAAAAGATCCAGTCGGCAGTGCCGCTGACCACGACACTCACCATCACGTGTCTGCCTCACCACGGAACCGGGCGGACCATGCGCACGGCCGCCCAGCTCAGTCTGCTCGGCTACACCGTGGTCCCGCACATCGCGGCCCGCAGCCTGGCGGATAGCACCCAGCTGGCCCGTATCATCCGGGAATGCGCTGGGTACGGCATCTCGGAAGTGTTCGCGGTTGGCGGTGACGCCCCGCAGCCCGCGGGTCCCTTCGCCAATGGCGGCGAGCTGCTGCGCGAGATCGCCGAAATCAGCGGCGGCCAGATGGCCGTTGGGGTCGCCGGGTATCCGGAGGGTCATCCCGGCATCGGCCCGCGGCAGCTGCTCGAATCATTGTTGGCCAAGCAGGAACTTGCCTCCAACGTCGTCACGCAGATGTGCTTCTCGGCCGACAGTATCCATAGGTACACGGCGATGCTGCGCCGCGAGGGAGTCATGCTTCCGGTCCTGGCCGGGGTTGCCGGGTCCGTCCAAAGAACCAGGCTGATTGCACTGGCAACGAAGATCGGCGTCGGAACGTCCCTGCGGTTCCTTAGCGGGAAACGACCGCTCGCCCGCCGCCTCCTGAGCGGCGAACGCTACTCGCCCGGCACTCTCATCAACGAGCTGACCGCCCAGCCTGTCGTCGATGGCATTCATCTCTACAGCTTCAATTGTTTTGACGAGTTACCCGGTACCGTCGCCGCTTCGTCGACGGAACTCTCCGCCACCACCAGCCAAGGAAACACACATGCTTGATACCCCGTTCCAGCCCGCAACCGCGAAGAACGTCACGGGCAGCAGCCGCGTCAAGCGCGGCATGGCTGAGATGCTCAAGGGCGGCGTCATCATGGACGTCGTCAACGCCGAGCAGGCCCGCATCGCCGAAGACGCCGGTGCCGTGGCCGTGATGGCGCTGGAACGCGTTCCGGCCGATATCCGCGCCCAGGGCGGCGTGTCCCGCATGTCCGATCCCGACATGATCGACAAGATCATCGCGGCCGTGTCCGTGCCCGTGATGGCCAAGGCCCGGATCGGGCACTTCGTCGAGGCGCAGGTCCTGCAGTCTTTGGGCGTGGACTACATTGACGAGTCCGAGGTCCTGACCCCGGCGGACTACACCAACCACATCGACAAGTGGAACTTCACCGTTCCGTTCGTCTGCGGTGCGACCAACCTGGGCGAGGCGCTGCGCCGCATCAACGAGGGCGCGGCGATGATCCGGTCCAAGGGCGAGGCCGGCACCGGGGACGTCTCCAACGCCACCACGCACATGCGCCAGATCCGTGCCGAGATCAAGAAGCTCGCCGGCATGGCCGAGGACGAGCTCTACGTCGCGGCCAAGGAGCTGCAGGCCCCGTACGAACTGGTCAAGGAAGTTGCCGCGACCGGCAAGCTCCCGGTGGTGCTGTTCACCGCCGGCGGCATCGCCACCCCGGCCGACGCCGCGATGATG
>NZ_AZSB01000553.1:0-2499 GCF_000520575.1 Arthrobacter sp. I3 | reverse complement strand
AAGATCCACGAACTGAACCCGGGCACCGGCGTCGAACTGCTGATCCCCGACTTCTCCGGCAAGCCCGAGCACATCGCGGCGATCTGCGACTCCAAGCCCGAGGTCTTCGCCCACAACGTCGAGACCGTGCCCCGGATCTTCAAGCGGATCCGCCCCGCGTTCCGCTACGACCGCTCCCTGGACGTCATCACCCAGGGCCGCAAGCTCGGCATGGTGACCAAGTCCAACCTGATCCTCGGCATGGGCGAGACCCGCGAGGAAATCTCCGAGGCACTGCGGGACCTGCACGCGGCCGGCTGCGACCTGATCACCATCACCCAGTACCTGCGCCCCTCCGAACGGCACCTCCCGGTGGACCGCTGGGTCAAGCCGCAGGAATTCGTGGACCTGCAGCACGAAGCCGACGAGATCGGCTTCCTGGGCGTCATGTCCGGGCCCCTGGTGCGTTCCTCCTACCGCGCCGGCCGGCTCTGGGCCACCGCGATGCGCAAGAAAGGCTGGGAAATCCCGGCCGAACTCGCCCACATCGAAAGCTCCGGAAGCACCCGCCAGGAAGCCAGCTCGCTGCTCGGCGCACATTCCTGAACCCTGCTCTGACACCCTTCCACTTAAGGGCCGGCACCGGATGACTTCGGTGCCGGCCCTTGGCCGTCCATCACGTAGAATTAAGGAACTATGGCGAATTCCCCTGATCCCAGCAACTCCAGCCCGGCTTCCGAAGCTCCGAAGCGCGGTCTTTTCTCCCGTAAGCCCAAGGAAGCAAAGGCCAAGAAGCCGAGCCGGCTGAAGCAGATCGGCGAGGTCTTCCAGATGACCCGCCGCCACGATCCCATGGTTCCCTGGCTCATGTTGCTGGCGTTCCTGGGTGTTGTTGCGCTCAGCCTGCTGGTCGGTTTCCTGCTCGACAACTGGATCACCGGCCTGATCATCGGCATCGCCCTGGGTGCCCTTGCGGCCACGCTGATCCTGTCCCGTCGTGCCGAGCGCGCCGCGTTCGCACAGATCGAGGGCCAGCCGGGCGCCTCAGGTGCCGCGCTGGGCACGCTCAAGCGCGGCTGGATCACCGAGGACCAGCCCGTCGCCGTGAACCCCCGCACGCAGGATGCCGTCTTCCGCGCCATCGGCCGTCCGGGCGTCGTGCTCGTCAGCGAGGGTCCCAGCAACCGGGTCAAGCCGCTGGTCGACGCCGAGCGCAAGCGCCTTGCACGCATCCTGCCCAACGTCACCATCCACGTGATCGAAAGCGGCCGCGGCGAGGGCCAGGTGCCGCTCAGCCAGATCGCCAGGAAGATGAACAAGCTCAAGGGCGAACTGACCAAGACTGAGGTCAGCGCCGTGTCGAAGCGCATTTCCTCGCTCGGCGGCCGCCTGCCCATCCCGAAGGGCATCGATCCCTACAAGGCCCGTCCCACCCGCGGACGCTAGGCGGGCGGCAGTACCGCACCGCATGACGGAATTGCCCGCAGTACAGATTCGCCCCGGTTCACGGCCACCTCAGGCTGCCAGCCGGGGCGTTTCTTATACTGCCCTACGTCGGCCCGCCCGGCGCCGGGTCACCGGACCCGGGACAACGGACGCAAGGTACCGGATAGAGCAACACCGGACACCGCGAAAACGGACGCAAGAACTTAGGAGATACGCATGAAACTTCCCCCGACCGCCACGATGATCCGCATTTTCCGGGGACTGGCGATCGCCGAAGCGTTCAGCTGGGCCGCTCTGTTGCTCGGCATGGTGCTCAAATGGATCACCCGGACGACGGAACTCGGCGTGGAGATTGCCGGTCCGATCCACGGGGCGTTCTTCATCGGCTACGCGATTGCGGCACTGAGCCTGTGGGCAATGCTGCGCTGGCCGTTCCGGGTTGCCTTGCTCGCCGGGCTCTCCGCCGTTTTCCCCTTCGCGACGGTGTGGTTTGAGCGCCGGGCCGGCCGCCACGGATACCTGACGGACCGGTCCGGACAGGCTGCGCCGACGCCGGCCCAGGAGACCGCGGGAGTCTAGCTCCGCCCAGGACCTCGGGTTTCTGTGCGGCACGGCTCCATCGCTGTGCCCATCTGACGCACATGGCCGCTATGCGGGGAAGTTAGCGGCCATTCGTGGCAAACGGACGAAGGCCCGCCGCCCCTGGTTGCCTGGCACCGCCGTCGCGCATCCGGCCGCGGATTGCTACATCCGGACGAGCACCGTATTCATGGCCTTGTCGTGGAGGCCGCGCTGGTCCGGGTCGAAGATGACTGCGGGGATGACGAGGCACAGCAGCAGGGTGCGCACCAGGGCCGCGAGTGGACCCGCCGGGCCGCCGCCCAGCCGGACCACGTGGATTCCCACGATCCGGTGGCCGATGCCGTAGCCGAGGGTGCCGATCAGCAGGATCTGCTCGATGGCAAACACGGCGAGCGTGGCCCAGGAGTCGCCGCCGAATGCGAAATTGCTGATCAACAGCGCGATGCCCCAGTCAATGCAGATCGCCAGGATGCGCCGGCCGGCACGGGCGAT
>NZ_AZSB01000552.1:0-2766 GCF_000520575.1 Arthrobacter sp. I3 | reverse complement strand
GCGGCAGAATCAGTACCGGCCCCGGAGTCAGATGAGTCATCAGGCAATGCCGAGCTGGACGAAGACAATACCGGAGGTAACGAGTGAGTAATTCCGACTCATATCCCAAGCCGAGCAGCGGCGTGCCGAGCGGAGTGCGGCAGCCCGCCGCCGCACCGCGCGTAGGCGCCCCCTCGCGTCCGCAGCAGCGCCCCGGCGTGTCCGGCGCAGCCACGGGAACGGGCCAGCGGCCCGCCGCACCCGGCCAGCGCCCCACGGTCCCCGGACAGCGCCCCGCCGTCCCGGGTCAGCGCCCCGCCCAGTCCGGCGGCCAAAGCACTGCCGGGCTGATCAAGCCTGCTCCCAAGGCCAAGGTGCGCCGTGCCAGGCTGCTGGTCAGCAAGGTGGACCCCTGGTCCGTGCTGAAAATGGCCTTCCTGCTCTCCGTGGCGCTGGGAATCGTCACCGTCGTGGCGGCGATCGTGCTCTGGACCGTCCTGGACCTGACCGGGATCTTTGACCAGGTGGACAGCCTGCTCGGGACCCTCGCCGGCTCCGAAGGCGGCGGCTTCGAATTGAAGAAGGTGGCATCCCTGGGTCAGGTGGCGTCATTCGCCACCATCATCGCCGTGATCAATGTGGTGCTGCTGACGGCGTTGTCGATGCTTTCGGCGGTGCTCTACAACATTGCCGCGACGCTCGTCGGCGGCATCGGCGTGACCCTCACGGACGACTAATTCCCGAACTTCTCCGCGGATTCCCGCGGAAAAAGGCCTCGATTTGAGATCGGGCCGGGATGTGCTGTACAGTCATATCTCGGCCCGATGAGGCATCGGGGCGTATAGCTCAGGCGGTTAGAGCGCTTCGCTGATAACGAAGAGGTCCCAGGTTCAAGTCCTGGTACGCCCACGGAACCTGTACTGGTTCTGGCAGAGGTTAGTGAAGGTTCGTCCATGACAGAACCGGAACGGGGTGCATGTGAAGAAGTTGCTGGTTATCGCAGCCACGGTCGCAGGCGTCCTCCTCTACAGGAAAGTGCAGGAATCCGAAGCCCGGAAAGTAATCTGGAGCAATTCAACCGATACGGTTGACTAGCCCGGAACCCGGGGATGGAAGCTGGAAATCAGCTCTCCGGACCTAGGGTATGATTGTCGGGTTGCTTCTTATGGGGGCATGGCGCAATTGGTAGCGCACCTGCTTTGCAAGCAGGGGGTTCGGGGTTCGAGTCCCCGTGCCTCCACCATAGGAAAAGCCCCGGACAGCGGAAACGCTGTCCGGGGCTTTTTTCATGCCTTCCCCACCTCACTCCTTCGGCTTGGCGTAGTCCGCCATCCCTTGCCAGTCGATATACACGTAGGGCTCGTCGCCGAGCACCCAGGCGTCGTGGCCCGGCGGAATCACACCGAAGTCGCCGGGCCCGAATTCGAGTTCTTCGCCGTCGTCCATGACGACTTTGATGCGGCCGGAAATCGTGTAGCCGGTATGGCTGGCCATGCAGCTGTCAGTTTTGGCGATCGGCTTGACGTGGTCTGACCACTTCCAGCCCGGAAGGAATGTAGCCCGTCCAACCGGGCCGGCCTCGAGGTTGACGAGATCCACCTGACCCATGCCCTCGGCAACGGGGCGCGTCTCTTCGGGATTGTCCAGGCTCTTGCGGATCATTGACGCCATGATGGTCTCCTTCTTCGATGATGGCGAGACCGGAACGTGAGACCGCGCCTTAAGGTTGGCACCGCGGTATGCACCCGTCAAGGAGCAGCGGCCGTAAGGGCCCCTGCTGTCCGTCCCATTAGTGTTGGAGCGTGAACTTCTTACTTGCGGCCGTAGGTGTGCTGGGTGTGGCCTCGTCGGGGCCCCTCATTGCCGCCACGCTGGGCGCCACGTCGGTCAGTGCCCTCGCCATCGCATTCTGGCGCAACGCCATTGGAGCAGTCGTGATGGCCGGTCCGGTTGTGGTCCGCAACCCCCGTCAGTTCGGAAAGGTGACCGGAGCCGAGTTCCGCTGGTCGCTCGCCGCTGCCGTCGCCCTGGCCCTGCACTTCGCGTGTTTCATTACCTCCCTGCAGCTGACGTCGGTCGCGGCGGCGACTGCGCTGGTGTGCCTTCAGTCAGGCTGGATCGCGATCTTCCAGCTCTTCCGAGGAGTCCGGCTCCGCTGGCCGGTCCTGGTAGGGCTGGGGCTCGCCTTCGGCGGTGTCGTGACAATCACCGGTTTTGATATGGGCTCCTCGCCCGAGGCGCTTGTGGGCGATCTCCTGGCCGTCGCCGGCGGCGCACTGGCGGGCATCTACACGCTCGCCGGAGGCAAGGCACGGCAGAGCATGGGCACCGGCGTCTATACGACCCTGTGCTACGGCATGTGTGCCGCGATTGTGGCGGGGATGGCGCTGCTGGCCGGACAGCCGCTGGCAGGGTTCGAAGCCACCGGCTGGCTGGGGATCCTCGCCATTACCGTGTGCGCACAGCTGGTGGGGCACACCGCGTTCAACTATCTGCTGGCGACCATGAGCCCGCTGCTGGTGTCCATGATCATCCTGCTGGAAATCCCCGGAGCGGCGCTCCTGGCCGCAGCCTTCCTGGACGAGACGCTGCCGGCCGGGACCTACGTGGGGCTGGCGATGATCCTGGTGGGGCTCGCCGTCGTGGTCCTGGGGCAGCGAGGCTCACGCTCCGCCCGGAGAACGGGCGAGGGAGCCGGTGAAGAGCGGCTGGCGGAGCTCGGCACCGACTAGGCCGCTCCCGGCGGCCGCATCTCCCGGCGGCCGCGTGGCCGCCGCCATTGGCCGC
>NZ_AZSB01000551.1:0-3366 GCF_000520575.1 Arthrobacter sp. I3 | reverse complement strand
GCACCGTCGTCGGGTTCGAATTCACCCGCACCGTGAAAAAACGCCGCTTCTGGGTCGCCACCCTGGCCATCCCGGTAGTGATGGCGATCGTCTTCGCGCTCATCTACCTCAGCAACTCCTCCACCGCCGCCAGCGCCGACGCCCAGAAGACAGCGGCCATGTCCTTCACCTACACCGATGCCTCCGGACTCATCACCCCGGCCATCGCCACCGCCATGGGCGGCCGGCAGGCCAGCAATCCGGACCAAGCACTCCAGGACGTCAAAGACGGCGCAACCGACGCCTACTTCGCCTACCCCGCCGAGCCCGCCACCCAGCCGGTCAAGGTCTACGGGCAGGACCAGGGGATCTTCGACAACGGCAGATACGACGCCGTCGCCAAACAGCTCCTCACCGCCTCGGCCCGGGCCAAGATCGGTTCCCCGCAACTGATGGCCGCGGCCAGCGGCGACGTCAAGACCGAATCCCAGACCTTCAAGGACGGCCAGCCCGCTGGCGGCTTCGGATCCGCCGTCCCGCCGCTGATGTTCCTGCTGATCTTCTACGTCTCGATCATTCTGCTCTCCAACCAGATGCTCAATTCCACCCTGGAAGAGAAAGAAAACCGGGTCACTGAAATGATCCTCACGACACTGAACCCGACCACCCTGATCATCGGCAAGGTCATCGCCCTGTTCATGGTCGGCCTGGTCCAGATCCTGGTCTTCCTCACCCCCATCGCCGTCGGATACGTCTTCTTCCGCGACAAACTCGCCATGCCGGACCTGGACCTGTCGACCCTGAGCTTCGAACCCGGCACGATGCTTGTCGGGGCGCTGCTGCTGCTGGGAGGTTTCACCGTCTTCACCGGCGTCCTGGTCGCGATCGGCGCGGTCATGCCCACCGCTAAAGATGCCGGCACGATCTTCGGGCCCCTGATGGCGCTGATCTTCGTCCCCTTCTACGCCATGACACTGATCATTTCCGACCCGCACGCGCCCATCGTGCAGATCTTCACTTACTTTCCGCTCTCGGCCCCGGTGACCGCGTTGCTCCGCAACGGCTTCGGCACCCTCTCACCCGTAGAGGCAACCATCGTCATTGCCGAGCTCTTCATCATCGGACTCCTCATCCTGCGCCTCGCCGTGCACCTCTTTCGCTACGGGTCCATCCAGTACTCGACCAAACTCTCCATCGCCGGAACCTTCCGCAAACGCAACCCCCTCACCGGAAAATAGAGGGTCGTCCCCGGCATGCGCAGTGCGGGCTGTACGGTTGTTGCCTGCACGCCGCGGGTGGGCACAAAATTCCCCGCGTGTGCGTTCTACTGACCACGCGTCGCGTCGCCCCCTGACGCGACACCGAAAGAAAAGAGTATTAACACCGTGGCAACCGACTACGACGAAGTACGGCCCGACGTCGCGGAATCCCGCAACGCCTCCCTCGAGGCCGTGAAGTCCGCGAACAGCCCCGACGCGCGCAGCGTCGTGCTCGAGCTCGACGAAGCCGACACCGTGGACGGTGTGGAACTGCCAGGCGCTGACCTCTCCGGCGAGGAACTGATTATCCACGTTATCCCGCAGGCGGCGGACGAGTTCACCTGCTATTCCTGTTTCCTGGTCCGGCACCGCTCCCAGCTCGCCCGGGAGAAGGACGGCCACGCCTACTGCATCGAGTGCGAAGGCTAAACAGCAAGCAAGAACCAGAGGCAGGCGCGGACCCTGTGCAGCCCGAGCGGAACGAGGTCCTTTGGGGCAGCCTTTAACGAGGTGAGGCCGGCCCCTTAGGGGGCCGGCCTCTGTTTTCCCTCAGCAAAAGGAAACCTTGTGGTGCAGCGTCGTCGCTGCGGGAAGTTACTGGTCCAGCGGGGATTGTTCCCAGGAGATGTCAACGACGGAGGCCCCCTGCTGCATGGACAGCATGGACAGCTCGAGGATGTCCTGGGCGTGAGTGCCATCGGCGGGTGCGGCGTCGTCGTCCGTGAGGATGAAGTCGTGGCTCATGGTGCTGCTCCCTGGCGTGAGTGGTGTCCGTTGCACTCTCACTGTAGCCCGGCGACAGGCCCTTGCCCTTTAGTGGTGCTGCGCCCGCGTCAGCGCTATCGGCGGCCGGAGGAGCGCCAGCGGGGGAGGCCGCCACCGCGCCGGGGCCGAACCGTTGTCGGTCCGGCCCCCTTTGTTCCTAGCGGTGCCGCTTGTAGGCGGTGTTCGCGTTTTGCGCGACGGGGGCGATGGTTCCCCGGTTCACCAGCTGTGCCATCAGCTCAGCGAGCCTGTAGTCGGGGGTGTCCTCGATCGCGAGGATGAAGTGCTCTGCGGCCACCGATGACTGGCCTTTGAGATAGGACAGCCAGCCAAACAGGGTCAGCAAGGGTGCCCGGTAGCCTTCCGGTGCCGCGTCGATCAGGAGTCGCGCCGCATCCTGTGCCCGGTCGACCCGGTTCCAGTCCGGCATGATGCCCTGCCCGATCAGCAGGTCCCCGCTTTCCTCGGCGTTGGGCCGTTCCGGGTCGATGACGTTGCAGAACATCACGTCGCGCAGGTCCGGGCGCTGAAAGCATGCCAGCAGCGCCACCGCCGTCTCCGGGTCGGCCCAGCCGTCCCGGGTCAAGGCATCGGCCCACAGCGTCCGGCCGGTGCGCAGCTCTCCGGCGAACACTCCAGGCAGGGCTTCGCGGATCTGCTCGGCGGTGTTCGCAGGACCGGTAAACGGCCCGTAGGTAGTGCCGGGGGTCTTTTGGTAGCTGCTCCCCCGGAATATCAGTTCTGCGTTTAGTTGCCCGTCGGTGATGGATTCCAGCGGTTCGGGCGGGCAGCACCCTGCCTCGCTGTCGCACAGCAGATTCTGCCAGTGCTCCGAGGTGACCAGCCACGCATCTTTCAGCGGGGTTCCTGCGATCTCCAGTTCCTGAATCACAGCCTCGACGTGGTCGTGGAACGGGTGCGGCGCCGACGCGGCCGGTGCGTCGTCCGTGTAGATGGCCAGCAGGACCGCGGTGGCCTGTTCGTCTACCGCGAGGTAGTTCACCATGGACCGTGCGAAACCGACGGGATCCCCGAACTGGGGCGCGTCGACGCGCAGTGTGGCGCCGAGGGTGTTCTCGCGCAAGGTCAGGAACACGAAGGACTCCCGGGGAGCGAACCCGAGCGCGTGCGGGATGAAGCCGAGGATGTCGGCCGGGCTGGAAATGCGGATTGCGTCGTTCATGGTTGAAAGTCCTTTGCTGAGGATTCCGGTGGGTGGGGCGTCTAGGTGACCGGCCAGCTCCCCTTCTCCCCCGTTGTTTTTGGCTGCTGGCGAAGCTTGCGGAGCTGTGGCCGACGGAGGCCTGTCTACCGCAGGCAAGGACCGTGGAATCTGCGGAGGAAATCAGCGACGAAGGAGCGC
>NZ_AZSB01000550.1:0-3933 GCF_000520575.1 Arthrobacter sp. I3 | reverse complement strand
GCCCTACCCCGCCGACTTCGCCCCCTACCCCGCCGAATTCGCCGGAAGCGATCGAGCACGCCGGAAAGTGGCGGCGACTCCGGGCGTTTCCGGCGATTCGCGCCGCCGGATGCGCCGCCGGGTGGCTCGTGGCCCGTAACCTGGGTCCGCCGCCGGGAGGGAGTTTGCGGACGCGCGCCCGGCATAGGACAATGAGAGCTGTGACTGTTGTCACCCTCGATTGAACACCCAATTAAATACGCCTTTGATCTGCGGCGGGAGAGTCCTGCAAGTAGGTACAAGCAGGCGCCGTAGGAGCAAACCCTCCCCAGGAATCTCTCAGGCCCATGTACCGCCGCGGCAAGGCATCTCTGGAAAGTAGCAGGCGTGTCCCGGACATGCTGTGCTCACCGACGGTGCAAGCGGAGCCCTGAAACGCAGGCTGCGCGGAAACTCTCAGGTCCAATACAGAGCGGGGAGGAACCCGAATCAATGTGGCGTACCCTGCGCCGCCTGAGTTATGGAGTTCCTTGTGACTGTTACCCCAGCCTCCACGTCCTTCGTTGACCGGCATATCGGCGCGCGCCGCCAGGCCGACGTCGACGCCATGCTGAAGGCTGTCGGCTACGACACCGTCGACGCACTGGTGGACACCGCCGTTCCGAAGGACATCCGCCAAGACGCCGACCTCGCGCTCGCCGCGGCCCTGAGCGAAGTCGAAGTCCTCGCCGAGCTGCGCAAACTGGCGTCGAAGAACAAGACCGCCGTGCAGATGATCGGGCAGGGCTACTACGACACGGTGACGCCGCCGGTGATCCGCCGCAACATCCTTGAGGCCCCGGCCTGGTACACGGCCTATACACCGTACCAGCCGGAGATCTCGCAGGGCCGGCTTGAGGCGCTGCTGAATTTCCAGACCATGGTCCAGGACCTCACCGCTCTGCCGGTCGCGAATGCTTCCCTGCTGGATGAAGCCACCGCAGTCGCCGAGGCAGTGCTTCTCATGCGCCGGGCCAACAAAAACAAGTCCGCTGCCGGGGCCAAGACCGTCCTCGATACCGATGTGCTGCCGCAGACCATCGCGATCGTCAAGGGCCGCGCCGAGGCCCTCGGCTTCGAGGTTGAGGTCGCCGACCTCTCGAAGGGCCTGCCCGACGGCGTCGTCAACGGCGTCGTCCTGCAGCAGCCGGGCGTCTCCGGCCGGGTGTGGGACCAGTCCGCCGTGATCGCGGAGG
The DNA here is from genome assembly GCF_000520575.1 of Arthrobacter sp. I3. NCBI lineage: Bacteria > Bacillati > Actinomycetota > Actinomycetes > Micrococcales > Micrococcaceae > Arthrobacter > Arthrobacter sp. I3. The sequence goes on along the minus strand of NZ_AZSB01000550.1, from coordinate 2,719 downwards.
CTAAAGAACGCGGCGCACTGGTCACGGTGGCGGCGGATCTGCTTGCCCTGACCCTTATTACCCCTCCGGGCGAGCAGGGGGCGGACATCGCAGTCGGCTCCACGCAGCGCTTCGGTGTGCCGCTGTTTTTCGGCGGGCCGCACGCCGCCTACATGGCGGTGCGTGAGGGCATGGAACGCACGCTTCCGGGCCGCATTGTGGGGGTGTCCAAGGACAATGCCGGCCTGACCGCGTTTCGCCTGGCCCTGCAGACCCGCGAGCAGCACATCCGCCGTGAGAAGGCCACGTCCAACATTTGCACCGCGCAGGCGCTGTTGGCCATCGTCTCCTCGATGTACGCCGTCTATCACGGCCCCGATGGCCTGAAGGCGATCGCCGAGACCATCCACAACAACGCCCGCACCCTGGCAGCGTCCCTTAAGACCGCCGGCCGCGAGTTGGTCTCCGAGTCCTTCTTCGACACCGTCACGGTCCGCGTCCCCGGCAAGGCCGCCAAGGTCATCGCAGCGGCCGAGGCCCGCGGCATCAACCTTCGCGTGATCGACGCCGACACGGTGGGTGTATCCGTTGATGAAACCACGACGCCGGACGTCCTCGCCGCCGTTGCCGTCGCCTTTGGCGCCGGCCCGGTCGGTTCAGCCCAGGGTCCAGAACTGCCGGAGTCCGTGCTGCGCACCTCCGACTTCCTGCAGCACCCGGTGTTCAACACGCACCGTTCCGAAACCCAGCTGCTGCGCTACATCCGCCGTCTCTCGGACCGCGATTTGGCCCTGGACCGGACCATGATCCCGCTGGGGTCGTGCACCATGAAGCTGAACGCCACGGCCGAGATGGAGGCCATCTCCTGGCCGGAGTTCGCTTCCATCCACCCCTTCGCCCCGGAATCCCAGACCGCCGGCTGGCGTGAACTGATCGAGGACCTCGAGGGCCAGCTGACCGAGATCACGGGCTACGACCAGGTCTCGATCCAGCCCAACGCCGGCTCCCAGGGCGAGCTCGCGGGCCTGCTGGCGATCCGCGGCTACCATCTCTCCCGCGGCGATGCCCAGCGCAACGTCTGCCTGATCCCGGCCTCCGCGCACGGCACTAACGCGGCCTCCGCCGTGCTCGCCGGCATGAAGGTCGTGGTCGTCGCCACGGCTTCGGACGGCACGATCGACCACGCGGACCTGACCGCCAAGATCGAGCTGCACAAGGACGCCCTGTCCTGCATCATGATCACCTACCCGTCCACGCACGGGGTGTACGACGCCGATGTCCGCGAGGTTTGCGACGCGGTCCATGCCGCCGGCGGCCAGGTCTACATCGACGGCGCCAACCTCAACGCCCTGGTCGGGCTGGCCCAGCCGGGCATGTTCGGCGGCGACGTCTCGCACCTGAACCTGCACAAGACCTTCTGCATCCCGCACGGCGGCGGCGGACCGGGCGTCGGCCCGGTCGCGGCCAAAGCGCACCTCGCCCCGTTCATGCCCGGCAACGCGGCTGATCCCGCCAACGGTGCCGACGGCACCCCGATCTCTGCCTCGCGCTACGGCTCGGCAGGTGTGCTGCCGATCTCCTGGGCGTACGTGAAGCTCATGGGCGGCCGGGGCCTCACCGAGGCCACCAAGTCCGCGCTGCTCGCAGCCAACTATGTTGCGTCCCGGCTGGATGGGCATTTCCCGGTGCTCTATATGGGTGCGGGTGGCCTGGTGGCCCACGAGTGCATTCTGGATTTGCGTGAACTGACCGCCCGCTCTGGAGTGACGGCCGAGGACGTGGCCAAGCGCCTGATCGACTTCGGCTTCCACGCCCCCACGCTGTCCTTCCCCGTGGCGGGCACCCTGATGGTGGAGCCCACCGAATCCGAGGACCTTGCGGAGATTGACCGCTTCATCGAGGCGATGATCACCATCCGCCAGGAAATCGACCAGGTCGTCAACGGCGACTTCCGGGTGGAGAACTCGCCGTTGCGCAACGCACCCCACACCGCTGCCGCCGTCGTTAGCTCTGATTGGGACCGCGCGTACCCGCGTGAGCAGGGGGCGTTTCCGGTCCTCCAGCTGAAGCAGGACAAGTACTTCCCGCCGGTCGGCCGGATCGACGGAGCAGCCGGGGACCGCAACCTGATCTGCTCCTGCCCTCCCCTCGAATCGTTCGAGGACAACACAGCAGCGTTCGAAAACTAAGGACTGACTCAATGACTGAGAACTACACCGCTCTCTACGAGCAGCACAAAAAAGCCGGCGCCTCCTTCACGGACTTCGGCGGCTGGCAGATGCCCCTCAAATACGAATCTGAACTCGCAGAGCACCACGCTGTCCGCAACGCCGCGGGCCTGTTCGACCTCTCCCACATGGGCGAAGTCTGGGTCAGCGGTCCGGACGCGGCCGGGTTCCTCGACTACGCCCTGGTCGGGAAGCTGTCGGCGATCGCCGTTGGCAAGGCCAAGTACTCGCACGGCGACTTCCGGGTGGAGAACTCGCCGTTGCGCAACGCACCCCACACCGCTGCCGCCGTCGTTAGCTCTGATTGGGACCGCGCGTACCCGCGTGAGCAGGGGGCGTTTCCGGTCCTCCAGCTGAAGCAGGACAAGTACTTCCCGCCGGTCGGCCGGATCGACGGAGCAGCCGGGGACCGCAACCTGATCTGCTCCTGCCCTCCCCTCGAATCGTTCGAGGACAACACAGCAGCGTTCGAAAACTAAGGACTGACTCAATGACTGAGAACTACACCGCTC
>NZ_KI914907.1:106113-112292 GCF_000520575.1 Arthrobacter sp. I3 | reverse complement strand
CCCGCAATGCACCATTCCGGCGCCGTGGTGCGAGGCCCACCACATCACTTACTGGTCCCGCGGCGGAACCACCGGAACCGGCAACGGCACCCTGCTCTGCTCCCATCACCACCACGTGATCCATAAGGAACACTGGAGCATCCAGATGCGCACCGGGATCCCCTGGTTCATCCCGCCACCCCACCTCGACCCCGCCCGGACACCCCGCCGGAATAGCTACTTCCGCCTGGAGTGATCCCGTGGCCGTCCGGGGACCGGACGGACGGCGGGCTGGCCGCCACGTGAGCAGAAGCCCGGACGGACGGCGGGCCGAGCGGCTCGCACGTCCAGGCCAAGGTCATGGCCGCGGGGGCAACCCCGAGCCCTCCGTCCGGGCAGCCCTCAGTCCTGGCAGCCCTCAGCCCTAGGAGCCCTCGGACTTAAGAGGTTTCCCGGGACGTGATCCCGAAGCTCGGAGACTGCAGCTCGGTGAAGTTCCCGACGCTGGCGCGCACGGTGCACTGGGGCGTGATCTGCAGGGCCGTCACGGTAAGCCCCGCGCTGTCCACCGCGAGCGCCCCGCCGCAGCCGTCGGAGAACCGTACTCCTTTCTCGCCGCCGCTCACGGCGGCGAGCATCTGAGAGGGCTTGCCCGACGCGGGACTGACGTAGAGCGGGTTCAGCTCGTCGGCGCCGCCGGCCCAGACTGGCACGAGCGTGATCTTCAGCGGGCTAGGCGTCACGACGCGCGCCGGAGTACGCACCTCCACGCCCTTTAGGCGCTGGACGGTATAGGCCGTGCCCTTGACGGCAGGGTCCTGCGTGGCGGCCGTCGTCGCCTGGGACCCAGCCCGCAGCCAGGCGTCGAGGGCCTGCTGGTCCGCGGGTGACACTGACACCTTGGCTGTGACCTGGGCTGCCCCTCCCGCCGGGACCTCCAACCCCGAGACCTTCCAGCCGCATTCGACGTCAAGGCCGGTGATCGAGGCCTGATTCCTGCTTACCGAAGCCCCGTCCCACGTGACCGCCGGGCACGCTTCCCCATCGGCCAGGCCCGGGATCACCTCAAGGAAATCACCGGACAACGGCGCCTTCTGCGCCGCGTACGCGACGGTCAGGCGGACCTGGCCTGAGGACGGCTCATAGGAGGCCTCCCGCGAGATTGTCAGGCCGGTCGGCAGCGCCGGGTCCTGAAGTTGCTTGGACACCTGGCCTTCCGCGGTGGGCCGCATTTGCTGACCTGAAGGGGCGAGGACAACGAACCCAACGACCATCGCGACGACGAGCAGGGCCGCGGCGCCGGCGAGCAGTAACGCTTTGCGAGTGCGCCAGAACGGGGTGGCGACCTGTTCCTCGAGCCGGACCTCCGCCCGGGGCCTCACTTCGCGACGCGGGATTGGCCGGGCGATGGTGGCACTGTCGGCCTCCCCGAGCTCGGGAGCCTTCCCGGCGTGGTCATCTGGCGAGCCTGACGCGAAGGCCGCGAGGTCCTCGTCCGTGAAGGCGCCCCGGACGACGGTGGCCGAGCGTTCGACGGCGTCGAAGTCCTCCGGGGCCTCGGTACGCGTGATCGGGCTGCTGCCGGCAAGGCGGGGTGCGAGACGCCGGAGCGTCGCCGCGGCCTCACTCGCCGTCGGACGTTGGGCGGGGTCTTTGGACAGCAGCGAGTCGACTACGTTCCACACCGCGTCGTCCACGGGAATCCGTGGCGGGCGCGAGGAAACATGGCGGTACGCGACGCTGAAGTCCGTCCCAGGCCCGGCGAAAGGAGTGCGCCCGGCGAGGAGCTCGTAGAGCAGGATGCCCGTTGAGTACACATCGCCCGGAGGGCCGGACCGGCCCTGGCTGATGAGCTCGGGAGGCATGTAGTGCGGGGTGCCGATGAGACCGGTCGTCTGGCGGATCTTCTCACCCACGACGTCGGAGATGCCGAAGTCGGAGACCCGTACGTCGCCCGCGCCACACTCGGCCCAGGGGCGGGCGAGGAGCACATTGTCCGGCTTAATATCGCGATGCGTCACGCCTCGCGAGTGCGCGAAAGCCAGTGCGTCGAACACTTCGGCGACGACGGTGAACGCGTCCTCGGGACGCAGCGGGCCGGCCTCCTTTACGGCGTCACGCAGCGAGCCTCCTGCGACGTAGTCCATGACGATGGCCAACCGGGCGCCCTCCACCACCATGTCGCGCACCGTGACGATGTGCGAGTCCTGCAGGCCAAGCAGGACGGATCGCTCGCGGACGAACCGCTCTACGAGCGAGGGATCGTCGGCGTGCTCCGGGCGCAGGACTTTGGCGGCAAGCGTCCGGCCGTCGGCAGAGGTGACGGTCCAGACCTCGCCGACGGCGCCGGAGCCCACCCGTTCGCCGAAGCGGTAGGACGCTCCCAGAGCCTGACCCGTCTGTGCGAATTTCATACCGTACTCCCCAACGCTATCAATCTGATTCCTCAAGGCCCCCGGCCGTCCACTCGTTCGTCGTAGGCGCCCGCCGCCGGGTTCAAACCTCGGCGCTCATCGACTGGATCAGTGCCAATTGCCCGCCGACGCCGATATATCCACGCCCGGCAGTCAGCGCCACCGGCGCCCTGCGCGGGAGTGCGGCGCCCAGCAGTTCGCCGTCGTAATCTACATCCGGTTGCAGCAGCACACCCAGGCGCGATTTGCGGAGCGTCTTGGTCCAGTGACTGTACAGCCCGCGGAGATCCGCGGCCCGTCCGGCCGCAATGATGCACAGCCCCGGCTGCCCGGAGGTCACAGCCCCCGCGATGGATTGATCGGCGTCCTCGAAGCGCTCTGCGTCGTCGATGAGCAGGAACACCGGGCCGCGCTCGAGTCGCAGGGAGGCCAGCAAGGCAGGCACCTCATCCGTGCCGACGGCCACGCGATCCAGATCCGCGAGGACCAGGGGCGAGCGGCGATCGCAGATGCCCCACACCTGAGCCGGCCCGCGGGAGGTGGCCGCGCCACGCAGGGCTGCGGCCAGGGCCAGCAGCAGCGTGGACTTGCCCGAACGGGCGGGACCGGCGACGAGCGCGTGCTCGCCCTCGTAGATCTCCAGGAACGCCGGTGAGAGGTCCGCCTCCTGCATTCCCACCGGGATGAGCCAAGGTTCGGCCTCCAGCCGGGGTTCCACCCCCAGCTCCAGCATGGTGACGTTGGCGGGCAGGCGCCGGATCGCCGGGGTCTTCGCGGGTGCGTGTGCCCAGCTTTGCCGCACGTGATCCACCGCAGCCTCGACCCCGATACCGGGCGTGGCCACATGCATCTGGAGCGAGGTGCGGGGATCCACGCAGCGCCCAGGAAGCGCAGCGGGGATTTCCTTGCCCCGGACTCCGAGCGAGGAGTAGTCGTAGTCGTCCGCCAGCCGGAAGAGCCACTTCTGCAGCGTCACCTCGTTCATGGCCGAGGGCACCGCCTTGGCGCGTGTGGTGGAGACCGCGAAGGACAGTCCCAGCGCCGGGCCGTCAGCGTACGCCCGGTACAGCAGCGCCAGCAGCTGCTGCCCTTCGAAATCCTGGAACTCGTCCCGCAGCGAGGCCAGGCCGTCCAGCAGCACCACGGCGCGGCGGTGCCTGCCAGGCACGGCGCGGCGGCTCTCGAGCTCCGTGTGCAGGTGCCGCAGGAAACGGGCCTGCTGCTCCTTGGCACCGCCCCCGGTTCCCACATACGCCACGGTGTGCGGCAGGCGTTCCAGGGCTTCGAGCTCACGGGAGCCCATATCGAGGATCATCAGGTCCAGCTCGGCCGGATCGGCGTCCTTCGCCAGCGTCAGCGCGATCGAGGCCAGCGTGGTGCTCGTGCCGGAGCCGGCCACGCCCATGAGCATCAGGTTCCCCACGGACATGTCCCATCCCGCCGCGGACTGGCGCTGCAGCTCCGGCTCGTCCACGACGGCCACCTGGACCGTGGAGCCTCGGACGGCGCCCACCATCGGCAGCGGGGGTGCGGGATCGGTGGGAGTGTCGGACGGAGTGGCGGGACGGCCGCCGTCCGGGAGGAATCCCTCCAGCTCCACACGCTCTCCCAAGGCCTCCGGCCAGACCTGCCGCGGCTGGGCGAACCCTGCCTCGGCGTTGGCTTCGACAACCGCGTCGATGAGGAGTTCGAGGTCGTTCTCGTCCACGGCCGCAGCCCGTGGCGGCGCCGCCGCGGGAATGGGGACGCCGAACTGGCGGATCTCACGCACGTCCACGGCAGGGCCGGCGCCGAGCTGCGCCCGTCCGGTCACGAGGGCCGTCTGCACGGGGGTGATGTCGTCCTGGCCCAGTTTCACGAATGCGCGGCCCATCTGGGCCCGGCCGATCGCCGAGGCTGCGGGCACACCGATGACGTTATTGGAGTCGTCGCGGCTCTGTACCCGCAGGGCCACCCGAAGGTTGGTGTTCGCGAGGATGTCGTCGCTGACGACGCCCGCCGGGCGCTGCGTCGCCAGGATCATGTGCACACCCAGGGTGCGGCCCACTGCACCCACGCTGACGAGCGCTTTGAGCACGTCCGGGAAGTCCTTGGCCAGCATGGCGAACTCGTCGATCACGAGCAGCAGCCGGGGCATGGGCTCGGCCGGGTTCGTGGCCAGGTAGGCGTTCAGGTTGTCGATGCCCTCGCCGGCCGCTGCGAAGACCCTCTGGCGGCGTTCCATCTCCGCTTCCAGGGCGCGCAGGGCCCGGTCGGCGAGCTGCTCGTCCAGATTGGAGATCGTGCCAATGGTGTGCGGAAGGCGTTCGCATGCCTTGAAGGCCGCCCCGCCTTTGAAGTCGACGAGGATAAAGTTCAGGCGGGTCGGATCGTTGCGTGCCGCGAGGCCGGCCACAAGCGAGCGGAGGAACTCGGACTTGCCGGAGCCTGTGGTGCCGCCCACCAGGCCGTGCGGGCCGTCCTTGACCAGGTCCAGGGTCAGGGTGCCGTTCTCCCCTGTGCCGATCGGCGTGGAGACTCCGGTGGGTGCCTGCCACATGCGACGGATCGTGGTCGAGTCCGGGCGGTCGTAGCCGAGGAGCCCGGGCAGCCGCACAAGCGGGGGCAGCGAGGCCCCGGGCACGCTCAGCTCCGGATCGTCGAAGTGCGCCACGCGCATTGCGCAGCGCAGGGCCTCCTCCTGGTCCAGGCCCGCCAGGATGACGTCCTCCACACGGGTCAGGTCCTCCGGCTGGTCCACAGTGGCCGCTGCGTCCGAACCGACCCTGATGATCGTGGTGCAGGAGGCCGGCAACTGTTCCTCCGAAGTCGCGATGACGATGCCGGCCACCCGTGACGGGCGCTGCTGCGGGCTCCCATGGGCCCCGGGTACGGAGCGGCCCGTGCCGAGCAGCGCGCGTGCCGGCGCGTCCCTGCCCTCCGTGAGGACCTCGGAGTCCAGGACCACCAGCATCGCTGGTGTGGGCAGCTCCTGCACCGCGTCCTTGAGCGTGCGCAGCATGGCCAGGCTCGTCTCGCGGTGCGCGGACATCCACCGTTCGCCCGTGCTGCTGCCGGCTTGGCGCGTGTGCGGCAGCCACGATGCCCACTCCCACTCGTCAGCGCGCCCGGCGTCGCAGAAGACGCCGATGGTCAGGTCGGCCGGACCGACGTGCACCGCGGCCTGGGCCAGGAGGGATCGCGCGAGCGCCAGAGTACCTTCCCGCGGCCCGACGATACCCACCACACCGGCGTCGGTCAGGTCCACGAGCACGGGCGCGGCCTGAAGGCGCGCGGCCGCGAGGGAGTCCTTCACCTTCTCATCCAGCCGCGACCCGGCTGCCCGGTCCACCTCGGGCTTCCAGGGGACGTCACCTGTGCCGGCGTGCAGGGCCAGGAAGTCGTCCGCGTCGGCGCGGCGCTGCCACAAGGACGTGGCGGGGAGTGCGGGGCGCCGGACTACGGTCGCGGGATCGGGGATCATCCGATGCCGTCGTGCGGTCTCCGTCGCCGCGGCTGCGCGGATCTGCCGCTCGAATCCCTGGAGCGCCCCGGCGAAGCGCTCGTCCTCTTCTTTGAGGCCCCGGGCGTGACGGCGCTTTTGTTCGAACCACATGCCCACGGCCATGACCGGGCTGAGCATGGCGAACATCGCGAAGCGCAAGTCCCGCAGGATCAAGACCATCGCCGCCGCCATCACGAGGGGCGCGAGCACCGTGATGTAGCTGAATTTGCTGGCTGGCGGCACTTCCTTGCGGCTCGGCGGGACCAGGGGCTCGCCCGCCGGGGCCCGCCCGGGGCGGGGAG
>NZ_KI914907.1:82947-106013 GCF_000520575.1 Arthrobacter sp. I3 | reverse complement strand
GGTGTGAGGTTGTGCAGGCTGCCGGGCGCCGGGGCGGGCGTCTCGTCCAGGGACCGGCGCAGGAGGAGCACCGTGCCGCCCGCCGTGATCGTGGCGGTTTCGGGGACCAGGACCCCGTCCTCCCCCACCGGCTCGCCATTGACGAGGGTGCCGTTCGTGGACCCGCCATCGAGCACCCGCAGCCCGTCCTCCTCCCGGCGCAGGCGGCAGTGGTCCCATGACGCGCTTTCGGTCGGAAGGCTCAGATCGGCGTGAGGGGACCGGCCGATCAGCATCTCTCGCCCTTGCGGAACGTCAATCACGCCGCCGGTGCGCTGGCCGCCGGCGAGCGTCACGCTCCAGCCGCGCACGCGCTGCGGAATCTGCCACGGCGCCCGCGAGATGCGGCTGCCCTCCAGGAAGATCAGCTCTGAGACGGGGGTGGAACCACGCACCTCGGCCTCGTTCACGAACACCGCCTCATCGGGTGCCAGGCGCGGGCCACCGGAGGCCTCCACGAGGTCTGTCAGCGTCGTGGCAGGCGCGGCGTGAGCCACGTCGCACTCAAAGCGACGCTCGTCCAGGTCGATCAGCACACGCACCGGGGCGCTCCTTCAGTGGGGGATGGTTCCCGCCCGCTCAGGGGCGAGCCGGGGGCGGGTGGTCAGGGGTTTGCCGGCGCCGGCACCCAGACGAGCCGCGGAGCGGCCTCATCCGGCGGGCGCAGGCCCAGATCCTGAGGGGAAGCGTAGACCGGGATTGCCTCCGCGGTCAGCGCCGCGGAGCGCGAGAAATCCAGCGCCGGCCCGGCGAGGCCGTCACCAGGACCGAAGGACATGGTGCGCAACGCCGCGCCGACCTTGGACGGCTCGCCGCTTCCAGCCGACGCGGCCGCCCGTACGAGGGCGACGACGGCGTCGTGGCTGCGTGAGTCCGCCGCCCATGCGTCGGCGGAAAACGCGGCATCGCCCGTCAGGTTCTTGACCTTCGGGTCACCGGACGCCAGGCGCACGGCGGACAGGAATGCGGACATCCCGCGCCCCTGGGCGTCCTGCTGGAGCGCCGTGGCATCGCCGCCGGCCAGGGCAACACTGACCAGCTGCCCGGAGGCGGCGCCGTCGAGCTCGGACAGCGTGGAGGCGAAGGCCGGGGCAGTGGCGCCGTCCGGAATGACCACGGGGACGGACACGTCGCGGGCCTGCAAGGCCTGAACCAGCCGGGCCAGCCGCTGCGGGGTGGCGGCCGAGACAACCACGGCGTCCGCGGGCTCGGCGACCCTCGTGGACCCGGCGCCTGCTGGGGCGTCCTCGGCAGGAGGGCGCAGCTGGTCCCCTGTTCGGATGGCGGCCTCCTGGGCCAGGTCCATCACCGCGTCGAAGCCATCGAGGTTCAGCGTCTGTGAGATCCCTACCGAGGCAGGGACCTCGCCGCCGTCCCCGACGAGCAGCACCCTGTTCTTGCCGTTCAGCGCGGTTCGAAGGGCGGCCGCGACTGATGCGCCCGACGGCCTCGTGGTCCAGGTGGCCTGCGCTGGGTCCGACGGTTCGGCGTAGGGCAGGATCGCCGGCAGGCCGAGCTCCTCGGCGGCCTTAGCCGCGGCCCGGGCCGGCGCACCCGTGGTCGCCACGACGACACCCGATGCTCCCTGTTCGGCGAGCGCGTGGACGGCGGCGCGGGCGCCATCTTCCGTGCCGCGGTCGTTCTGGGCTACGAGGGCGACGGCGGCGCCGCCCTTGGCAAAGCGCTGTGCGGCGACGATCGCGCCCTGTGCTGCGCGGTTGTACTCGGAGCCGGGCTCGCCGGACTGGCCGAGCGTGAGAACGACGCCGATGGAGAAGTCGTTCGGCAGGCCCTCGGCTTTCAGCGCGACGGGAACCGTCGCGGCTACCGGATCGGGCCGTGAAGCCTCCTTGGGACGGCTCAGCGCCACAGTCGTCAGGGCGATCGCAGCCGCGAGTACGACAGTGATGCCCGCGACGATCAGGGTCGTGAGCCCGGTGCGGGAGCTCATGCGGTGCCGCCGATCTTCAGTGTGTACAGGGTCTGCGACGTGGCGCCGGCCGGCACCTCGAGGTGGAACGGTGGCAGTTCGTCGACAGCGGTGAGTGAAGCCTTGAACTGCGCCTGGCGCAGCAGCAGCCCCGCCACGTCCCTGGAGCGGATATTGGCATAGCCCTCAGCGTTCTGCGATGCCAGTGCCAGCTGATAGTCGGCAGTGTCGGCCTTGGCGGCGCTTGTGGCCATGGAGCCGAGCAGGCCGGATCCGTTCACCGAGCGGTCGCCCAGGTCGAGCATCACCTTGGTGAGGCTTGAGGACAGGAGGGCGCTGGCGCCCTCGACGTCACGGGTTGAGCCGGACGTGCTGGAGGCGATGTTCGCGAGCGAGGACTGCGTGCTCTTGTCCAGGGATGCGGCCAGCGCGTCGCTCTGCCCGCGCAGTTCGTCCCGCTGCTTATTCACCGTGCCCTCGGCGTCGTTCACCACCTCGTCCGACGTGGACTTCAAACCGGAGATGGAGCGGTTGAAGGCCGTGATCACGGCGTCGGAGCCCGCGTCGCCGATCTCGGCGACACGGCGCACTTGCTCGTCCACGGTCTTGTAGACCTCGGCGGCGGTCTCGGCCGAGACCTCGCGGAGGGACTCCTTGATCTTGTCGCCGAGCCCGTCCTGCTGCTCCTTGAGCTTCGCGAGCGTCGAGCCCACCCGGCCGGAGGAGTCGATCGCCTTACCGAGCGCGGCGTCCAGGGCAACTAGTTCGCGCTTGTTGCTGTTGACGTCGCCCGTGGCGGCGCCATCGAGCGCCTTCGTGGCCTTGTTGATGGCGTCCAGCTTGGCGTCGATGTCGTCGATCGCTGTCCCCAAAGTGGTGAACGCCTGGCCGATCTCCTCGTCCGGGGCGGTGGTGTCGGTGGCCGCCAGAACCGCGTCCCAGGCGGCCGTCTGGGCCTGGATCCGATCGTCCAGCGGGTCCTTGAACCCCAGCGGCGGGCGCAGTTCCTGCGCCGGGTTGCCGCTTTCATCCGTGGGCTCGCACGGTGCGGACGTCAAGTAGGAACGCAGCCGCTCCGCCTGCTCGGCGGACAGTCGGCCCTCGCGGGGCAAGGCGCCGTCGGCCATCTTGCACAACTCGTCGGCGAGCCGCTGCGTTTGCTGCGTCATCGAGCCGTTCAGCAGCGAGCGGTCGCCCAACTCGCCCCGGGCGTTCTGCGCAGTCTTCTTGATGTCGCCCAGCTTCTGCCGCAGGCCGTCGATGCTGCCGCGGACCGCAGCGGCTGCGTCCCTGGTCGCGGTGACGGAGCCCCGGGCGGACTTGATCGCTTCTTCCACGTTTGCAAGGGCAGTCTTGTAGTCTTCGGTGGTCTCGGCGCCGTCGAGGACCCCAGCGAAATCGGCGCGAACCTTTTCCAGCGTGACGGCGGCAGCCTCCTGATCCTTGATCGCGCCCTCGACCATCTGCGGCTGCAGGTCCGCCACGAGCTCGTCGCCCTTCGTCACCAGGCCCAGCAACGCACCGGTGACGGTCACGGCAGAGCCGTAGAGGGAGCATGTCATCGAGCCCTGCTCCGCGCATTCCTCCGCGGTGGGGTCCTCGGGGCCCATGGTGGCCTTGATGGCGCCCGCGACGATATCCCGGCAGCCCGCGCTTACCTTCGCGTAGGCGTCGAGCTGCGAGGCCATGGTCTGGATGCTGGAGTAGACCGTGGCCGCCTTCCCCGATTTGGGCACCTCAGCGGTGCAGCCGTCACCATTGATGGGAGCCGTCGCGGGCACGGCCGAGGTGTCGCCCAGCATCGCGTCCACGGCGGCGACGGTCAGCTTCAGCTGGGACGCAGTGGTGGACTGCGTTGACTTCGTCGCGGCCTCCAGGTCGGCGCCGAGAGTCTTCAGCTGCTCCTTCAGGTCCACCATGGTTGCGGCCAGGGCCGTGGAGTTATCGCGCAGCTCGCCCGCCGTCTTCGCACCCAGGGTCTGAGAGGTCTCCTGCAGGTTCTGCCGGACCTCGGTGATGGTGGATCCGGCCTTGGTCAACACGGTGTTGACGTCCGAGACCAGTGAGATGGTGCGGCGTTGCAGCCCCATCTCGGAGCCCGCGCCGGAGGAAAACGCGCCGGCGAGCACACCGTCCGCGCTGAGGTCGGTGTTGAGGCCCGGCTGGACCGCCACGTCGAAAGCAGGGACCTGAAAGTCCTTGACCTCAGCAACGAGGCGCAGCGTGGTGCTTGCCCCGGAACGCGGCGGGGCCAGCACGGTGGCCCACTGCACCACGGTGGCACCGTCCTCTGTGCTGCTTAGGACGCCGTTGGTGCCCGTTCCGCCGTCCGTAGAGCCGGCGGTGACGTCGTCGGCCCGTACATCGGCGAGTTTCGTTGAGGCGGCGATAGTCAGCGGGGCGCCGACGAGGGCGGTATCGGAGCGGGTTTGGCCCGCGGCATCGTACTCGATGACCCGCGGCCTGACCGTGAGGTTCTCCAGAGTCAGGTCGATCTCGACCGGCCCGGTGTGGCCTTGAAGCTCGGTGAGGTCGGAGCCGGACTTGTCGCCGGCCCGGTACTGCAGGCTCACTCGCACCGGCAGTTCGCCCACCGCCTGGGCGGCGTCGTACTTCGTGTCCGCTGCGGAAGAGTCGCCGGCCGCTGACACGGAGATAGTGGTGCCTTCGATCGTCTCAACCCCGGCGGCCGGGGACATGCCCACGCGCACGCTCTGCAGGAGCTTGACCGGATTGGACACCGACTCCGGCTCGGGGGCCGGGCCGCACGACGTCGTCGCGATCAGCCCCAAGCCGGCAAGGAAGGCGCCCAGCGCCCGGCCGGGCGCGATGCGGCGCCCCGGGATGTGCTGGTGCGTGGTAGTCCGTCTGGACATGATCGTCCCCTCTTCCGTTCATGGTGCCTTCAGCATGATACGGGGTTTCACTCGCGAATGGACTAATCGCGGCTTGCATTTGTCATGCGCATGACATGGACGGTCATGTCCCGCTGTCCTAGTTTTTCTTTTTGTTGGATTTATTGACGTGTGTTGGTAGCGTCGGCACCGTCTGGTCGTCGGCGGTTACGTGTCCGGCGGAGAAGCGCTTGTCTCTTGGGAGGAATTTCTATGTCGCGTGTGTTGTCTACTGAGCAAGCGAAGGCTGCGATTGGGCAGGTGCAGTCGATCATTAACGGTGGTTTCACGGATCAGATCTCGGCGCTGGATGCGCAGGGACGAGTTTTGTCAGACCCGAATATTTGGGATGGTCCCCTGGCTGCGCAGTTCCGAGGTTCTACGTGGCCGGAGACGAAGGCTGCTTTGGACAAGGCCAAGGAGGAACTCGAGCAGTTGCGGGGGCAGCTGCAGAAGATTTCGCAGGACATCTTCTCTGCTGGCGGCGGCGCCTGAGCCTGTATGTGATTGCGTGAGGGCCAGGTAGTCGCGCCGCTCTGGTGAGTGGGCGGTTACCTGGCCGATGCACGTTTGATGGTTTGTTTTTCTGTTCCAGTTCTTGTTCTGTGGGGGGCTTTGGTTGTGACCGATTTCGTTGAGGTGCCGCTATTGCCGGCGTCGGATGCTTCTCATGGTGGGCGGTTCAGTTATGCCGTGGCCGAGGCGGTGCAGTCGGTATTTGAATCGGCGGCGTCAAGGCTTGAGGAGCAGTCGGGTTCGCGGACATCGTACGTCGCCTCGGCGAAGGAGGACTTCAAGGGGCACTTCTCGGAGGTTTTCGAGGCCAACGCTGCCACGGCGAAGAATGACGCGAACGCGTTGGTGTCGGCGTTGCGGACGGTGGCCGGATACGTCGGGCAAATGATCGACGCCGGGCATGAGGAGGACGCCCGGCGTGAGAAGAACAACGAGTGGGTCCGGCGGCATAATGACCGGAATCTGCTCGAGCAGGCCGGTGATTTCTTCTTCGGTGAGGAAGAACGGCCGGGCGGGGAACCGGGGAAGGCTCCGATGTTTGCCCCGGCCGATGCCAGGACGGGATCGCGGAATACCCCGGCGCCCGGTGGCGGGTACGGGGGCGGGACGTCCTCGGCGCGTCCGGCTCTTCTGCGTTCCTTCGCGGCAGGTTCGCGGGGCCTGGACGACGGTTTGGCGGCCGAGCCGGGCTCGTTGCACGGGCAAATGTCCTCCTTCGCGTCTGCTTGCTACTGGGGTTCAATAGACGCGTCCGGAGTGATCACCGCATACCGGCGGTACTTGCAGGCGAACGAGAACGACGCGAAGTGGGCGGTAACGGTCGCGGACGCGTTTGCGGCCGCAGGCGGCGAGGGAAACATCTCGACTCTCTCGGATGCGGCCGTGAATGAGGCGTTGGCAGCGGCTGGCGTGAGCGCCAACCGGTCCGGGTTGGTCATCGATCCGCCGACGGCGGCGGGCGCGATGCCCACCAGCGGGTACGCGAATGATCCCGTGAACACTTCGACAGGAAACTTCATCGAGCCAGAGTTGGATCTGGGGTTCGCGGGGGTTTCCTCGAATCTGTTCTTGTCCCGGATGTACAACTCGCTGGCATCGGGTTTGGAGATGCCCGGGGTGTTTGGTCCTGGGTGGGCCTCGGTTCTGGACCAGCAACTCACAGTCTCGGATGAGGGCTGCCGGTGGGTGATGGCTGATGGCCGCGCCGTGGACTTTCCCCGCGAAGGCACCGGATGGGGCCGCGGTGTGGGAGAGAATTACTGGCTGACCCGCGAGCCCGTGACCGCACCTGACCTCACGGAGTTGAGCTCCCTGCCTGACGGTACGGTCGAGCTCCTGGTGGTCCGGGACAACCAGGGAACATGGTGGGCTTACAGCCTGGCCGGCGTGTGGCTCGGTGCCGGGTCAGGGCCTGGCCGGACGGTGTCCGTTCTTCGGGAAAGGCCAGCCGACGGCGGTAGTAGCGGACTGGTGACCCGGCTGGCGCATGTGCGCGGCCGGTTCCTCGACGTCGACTATGTGGACGGGCTCGCTGCCGTTGTGAGGGCCTCCGACGGGCGCCGGGTGGAGTACGAGTACGACTCCGGTGGCAGGCTGACGCGCGTGGCAACCGAACTGGGGGCGCGCGCCTACCGGTGGAATGAGCAGGGCCTGATCGACGCCGTGGTCTCGGCCGCGGGTGTTCTCGAGGCGGAGAACACCTACGACGAACTCGGCAGGGTTGTCCTGCAGACCTCCCAGCATGGGCGCCGGACCAGGTTCGCGTATCTGCCCGGCCGGGTCACGGTCGTTTCGGATGAGGACGGTACCCGGTCGAACTCGTGGATCGCCGATGCGAAGGGCCGCCTGGTCGGCGTGCTCGATTCCCATGACCAGCGGCAGTCCATGGCCTACGACGGCCACGGAAACCTGGTGTCGTTCACGGAGCGCGACGGGACGGTCACGGTGCACGCCTACGACGGGCGGGGCCGGAAGACCCGGACCGTGACCCCGGAAGGCGCGGACCTCACCTACGGCTGGGATGAGCAGGACCGCGTCACCACGCTGGTGACGGAGTCCGGGTCGGTCGTCTCGTATGAGTATGCCGATGAGGTGTCGCGGGACCCCTCGGTGATCCTGGACCCGCTGGGCGGGCGTACCGAGCTTCAGTGGCGGAACGGGCAACTGGCCCAAGTAGTGGACCCGGCCGGAGTGACGGTCGGCTTTGAGTACGACGGGTTCGGGGACCTGGTCTCGACCCGAAATGCAGTGGGGGACGTCGCGAGGATCGTCCGTGACCACGCGGGCCGCCCGGTCACGGCCATCAGCCCGTCGGGCGCTGAGACCCGATTCAGCTACGACGCCGCGGGCCTGCTGGTGCGGCGCGAGGACCCGGACGGCACCGTCTGGTCCTTCGAACACGATCATGCGGGCCGGACCGCGGCGTTCGTCGCCCCGGACGGCGGGCGGACCGAACTGGAGTACGCCGTCAACGGTGAACTGGTCCGGACAATCGATCCGTTGGGCCGGGCCATTGAGCGGGTCTTCGACGAGCTCGGCAACGTCACCGCCGCGGTGCTGCCCGACGGTGCCCGCTGGGGCTTCGTCCATGACACGCTTTCCCGGCTGGTCGGGATCACGGACCCCGCCGGCCATGACTGGGTGCGCGAGTACGACAAGATCGGTGCCCTGACCGCCGTCGTCGACCCGACCGGAGTCCGCACAGACGCGACCGCGGACCGCAAGGCCGGGACGGCGACCCTGACGGATGCGTTCGCGTCCTCAACGTTCAGCTTCGATGAGTACGGGCGCCCTACGCAGGTCCAGGGGACGGACGGCTCCGCGGAGCTCGTCTCCTATGACGCGGCGGGCAACCCGGTGGAGCTGGTCGACGGCAACGGCGGCCTGACGGTCCTCGGCCGGGACGTCGCCGGCAAGATCAGCTCGATCACCTCCCCCACGGGCGCGGTCACCCTCTATGAGTACGACACGTGCGGGCGGCCCTGGAAAACCACGGACCCGCTCGGTGCGGTCACGGAACTGGCCTACGACGCCGACCAGCGTGTCACCGCCCGGACGCTGCCCACAGGCGAAGTCGAGACCTTCGAGTACGACCCGTGCGGACGGCTCCTGTCCCGCCGCACCCCCGGCCAGGGCGTTTCCCGGTACGGCTACGACAAGACCGGACGGCTGACCTTCTCCCAAGACACTTGGTATGGCACCCGCCGGTTCAAATACAACACCGCCGGGGAACTGACTGAGACCGTCAACGGCGTGGGCGGCCGGACCCGGTTCGAGTACGACGTCCGCGGGCGCCTGGTCCGCATCACCGATCCCCTGGGCGGGGTGACCACCCGCACCTACACGGCTACGGACCAGGTTGATTCCGTGACCGATCCGCTCGGGCGGGTGACCACGGCCACCTATGATCCTGCGGGGCGGCACCTGTCCCAAACCGATCCTGACGGGCACACCACCACCTGGACTTATGACCGGGCCGGCGGGGAGTCCTCCACCTCGTTCGACGGGAAGCTCATTGCCGGCGTCGAACGCGACCTGATCCGCCGCCGCGTGATCATTACCGATTACACGGGCGCTGACGGGCTGGCTGTGGAGCACGAGCTGGCGTATGACCGGCGCGGGCAGCTGACCTCCCGCACCCGCGGCGGCTGGGGAATGTCGTGGGAGTACGACGCTGACGGGAACCGTACCGGATTCACCGACGTGCACGGAACCACCACCACCTACGTCCGGAATGCCGCGGGCCGGGTGACCGCTGTGAGCAACCCCCGGCTCGGGGAGGCCGTGTTCACCCACGACGCCTCGGGGCGTATCACCTCCGCCACCGCCGGGGACCTCGTCCAGGAGTGGTCCTACCGCTTCGGGAGCCTGTCCGAGCACAGCCGCACGGACCGGACCGGTTCGGGCGAGGCTGATGTCACCCTGATTGGCCGGGACGGGGACGGCCGGATCACGGCCCTGACCCGCGCGGGTGCCGTGACCCGCTACGGGTACGACGGGGCCGGCCAAACGGTCTCGGCCGCCACTACCCGGAACGGGGCCCCGGAGTTCCCTGCCTCCTCTTCGGCGTGGGTGTACGACGCCGGCGGGCGTCTGGTCCGCGAATCCACCCCGGCTGGCTCCCGGGACTATGAGTACGACGCCGCGGGGCAGCTCCTCGCCGTCACGGACGCGGACGGCACCCGGACGGAGTATGTCCATGACGGCGCGGGTCGCCGTACCCGGCTGATCCGACCGGACGGGTCCTGGACCGAGTACGCGTGGGGTCAGAGCGGCCAGCTGAAGAGCGTTGCCGACCGCACGCCCGACGGCATGGAAACCTCCCGGCATGGGCTGTGGGTGGACGCCCTCGGCGAGCTCGCCGCCGTCGATGGTGTGGAGCTGTGGTGGGACACCGCCAACCCCATCCCCACCCTGGCCGGCTTCGGCGGTGGACAGGTCCTCTCCCTGCCCGGCGGCGTCACCGGGATCGGGGAGGCATGGATAGCGCCGGGCTGGCGCGCTACCCGGCCCACCGACCAGTCCGACCCCTGGACCGTTATCGGCGCGCCGACAGTCCCTGCCCCGGGTCCGGGTGGCACTGCCGGTGCTGGTGCCGCCGGCATGGGTGCGGTGCCCGGCCTCGCCGGAATGCTGCCGGCCGGGATCACCCTGACCGGCAACGGTGGCCTGGACGTCGCGGGCCTGGAATGGCTCGGGGCACGTGCGTATGACCCTGCCACTCGGGGTTTCCTCTCCACCGACCCCCTCTCCCCCGTCCTCGGCGCAGGCTGGGACGGCAACCCCTACGCCTACGCCGGCAACAATCCCCTCAACACCACTGACCCCACCGGGCTGCGTCCGCTCACCGATGACGAGCTGAAGGCCTACGACGGATCCAGCCGGGGAGCGTTCGCGGCTGCAGGAAACTGGGTCAAGGACAACTGGGAATACATCGCTGGCGGCGCCATGGTGATCGCTGGCGGGGTCCTCATGGCCACCGGGGTCGGAGGACCGGCCGGGATGATGCTCATCGCAGCCGGCGCCGACACGATCATCCAGAAAGCCACGACCGGCGGGGTGAACTGGGGACAAGTTGCGGTCAGCGGCGCCCTTGGCGGTTTCGGCGGCGCCAGTATCGCCGCCCGCGCTGGATTGACCGGGATGAAGGCAACCCTCGTGGCCGGGGCTAGTTCGGGTGGCATCAGTGGCGGCATCCAGGGCACCTACGGCTACTACAGCGGGCCCGGGCCCCACACTATTTCAGGCGCCGTGGGAGCGACCGCCCAGGGAACGGTGTTCGGCGCGGCCACGGGCGGTGCCGGTGGCGCCGCCGGACACAAGCTCGGTCAAGCAGCCATAGCGAAGCTCACCGTCCGTCCTGGCTCCGAGACTGTGGCGATAGGTCGGTGGATGGCGGGGCGTGTGACTCCCTATGCCGATACGCATGGGTATGGGTACTACTCGGGTACACCTAACTGGATCCACAAACCAATGGAGGCATTGGCCGCACGCGCAGGGAAGGATAGCTTGGCGGAGGGAGTGCTCGGGCGAGCAACGACATCGGTTGATGAATTTTTCAACAGGGCTTGGATCAACACTCAGATTAATTCGGGTAAGGACATCGTCGATATTGGCGTGGATCTAGATTCAAACTTCTATCAACTGGAGCGGAAGGCGGTCGATGGGTATTCTGGATATTCGCGAGACTTTCAGCCGAACAGCGATTTACGTGTTGCTGAGTCTCTCAGTCGACATTGACGAACAGATCTGAAATGGGAGCAAATATGGGAGAGACTCTGCCGGTTCATGTTAGGGCAACTATTGTAACCAGGAAACGCCCTTCACTTATTTTTGGTAGAACCTACTATTCATACGACGTCCGATTCCAGGATGGCAAAGTTGAACAGGACGTGAACCTCGATGCCGTGTTACAGGGCGCCCGTTACCCAGCTGATTACCATACGGTAAAAGAAGGCGCGCAAGCAGTGGCCGGCGACGGGGCCCCGGGCGAATGGGTGGACTATCCGTATGGCCGGCCGCTTCGCGACTGAGGGATAGAACGGCAATTGGCGATGCCTCGGACCGAAGGGGGCATACACGTCGAGTCAAATCGCTGCGGCGGGTGGTTCGTGAAGGGCAGTGGCTACGTCACTGGAATTCGCCGTGGTGAATGATGGTACGAGTTCTGGCCCAGGGATGAAGCTGCGAGTGGCGGGTTCACCGACAAGGACCTCAGGTTGGGGAGAAGCCGGAACTGCTGTCCACGAAGGGATGACCGCACCGCAGACCTGGTTGGATGGCACGATTTATCCAGGCGGAACTACCCAAGTCTATGTTTCAGGTGCAAGGACCGCGGGAGAAATTCTCAAAGAATGGAAATTGGATTAGACGTGGGCACTAACATAGATACCCTGACACTCGATATGCTCAGGTTCGCGAGTCTGCTGAGAATTGTGGAGCTCCCCAAACTAGCTCAGAATTACTCTGATCTCGCGGTAAAACTTCGCGCTGATTCGTCAACTCGGGCTGTGAATGAGGCGCGAGAGTGGGTCTCTAGGAGCTTTGGGCAGGGCAGCAGCAGTCTCAGCGATCGATACGTTTATAGGAACGGATCAGTCGATGATGTTCTCAACGCTGAATACGAAGAACTTCTTCAAAAACTCACCGATTTTGCTAATGGCAGTTAGAAATGCTCGGGAATTATGTGCTTATCGATGCTGGATCTGAAGTTCGACGAACTCCCCCAATCTGGTCCTCTCGCGTCGTGCAGTAGGAGCCTTCGCTCGTCAGCCCGCGACGCACCTCGTCCCGCACCGGATCCGCAACATGCAGCCTCCGAGCACCATAGCTCGTGTCGGGTGGCGCCAGGTGGCTCTGTCGGCTTCGGTGGCGACCAGCACCAACGCGGACTCGGATGGTGGGCAAAACAGGCCTAGAAAGGGTTGGCTGTTGTGGCAAGAAGAGCTGAGCATCCGGTGAGGAACGCTCTGATGCGAGTAAGCGGAGCCGTAAGCCCGCTAAGCAGACCCGGGAAATCGCAAAAACGGAACGCTGAGGCCACCAACGAGGGTTCATGGGCGGTGTTGGTGCGGTCGGCATTGGCTAATTTCTTCAGAAACCCGAAGGCATCGTCGTTCGGTACGGAAGGCTGACTGGAGCGAGGCTGAGGCAACACGCCTGACTGCACATTGGCTAATGGGCCGTGGTTCCTTGACCCGTATTTTTTGGCATTCGACTGGTCTCCTTGCTGTGGCATCACGATGCAAGATGTGGATCGCTATCGCTATTGGTTTCGCAAATTTACGCGCGTATCGTTGGCTATCGTTGTATATCGTTCACGGTCGTCCAGAGGAGAGCATGATGCGCAGTTCTAACCCGGCAGGCGGATTTCGCGGCAACAATGTCGACGGCATGTGGCAGGCCGTAGAGGAGTTGCGTTCGAGGTTCGAGAAGCGCTCGGGATCCCGGGCGGGGCGCGGCGAGGTGCGCTCGGCTGTGCTGGCACTGCTCGCCGAGCGGCCGATGCACGGCTATCAGATCATTCGTGAAATCGAGGAGCGCAGCGGCGGGACCTGGAAGCCCAGCGCTGGCTCCGTCTATCCAACCCTCCAACTCCTGGCCGACGAGGGCATTATCCGTGCTGAGGAATCCAACGGCCGCAAGATCTATTCCCTGACGGAGGCGGGCCGCGAGGAGGTAGCGGGTGCCGGCATGTCAGCGCCCTGGGAGTCGGGTCCAGCATCGGGCTCGGGGTTCGCGGCGCTGCCCAAGGCGGGCGTCGAGCTCGCACATGCCGCCTCCCAGGTGGGACGCACCGGGACGCCGGAGCAGGTGCAGGAAGCCGTGGCGGTGCTCGATGACGCGCGCCGCCGGTTGTACGCGATCCTCGCCCAGGGCTGACGGGGGTGACGTCGGTTCGCCGGGACCGGGCAGCCACGGTCCCCGGCGCCGGGAACCACCGGGCCCGTTACCGCCGCATCCTACGTTTCGCCGCGTGGCATCTCGCGGTGACCTGGTGGTTTGAGCTGCTCCTCCCCCGCATCGGGCTGGTGAGGATTGCCGAGCGCACCAGGGCGAAGAGGATGCGGCGCTTCGCGCAGCGCTTCCATGCGCTGGCGGTGGACCTCGGCGGCCTCATGATCAAAGTCGGACAGTTCCTGTCCTCCCGGCTCGACGTGCTGCCGCCCGAGATCACCAAGGAACTCGAGGGGCTGCAGGACGAGGTGCCTCCGGTTTCGTTCTCCGCGATCCGAGCCCTCGCCGAAGCTGAGCTGGGCGCGCCGCTGGAGCGGTTGTTCGCCTCGATCGAGGAGACACCGATCGCGGCAGCGTCCCTCGGGCAGGCGCACCGGGCCAGGCTTCGCCCGGACGACGCCGCCGACACCGGTCTCGACCGCGTGGTTCTGAAAGTACAGCGGCCGGGCATCAACGACATTGTCGACGTCGACCTGGCGGCACTGCGCAAAGTGGGCGGCTGGCTCAGCCACGTACGCCTGGTGTCAGATCGTGCTGACATGCCCGCGCTGGTCGAGGAGTTTGCGCAGACCAGCCTTGAGGAAATCGACTACCTGAATGAGGGGGCGAACGCGGAGCGGTTCGGGGTCGATTTTGCCGATGACGCCCGGGTGGAGGTGCCCGGCGTCGTCTGGGAGCGAAGCACCCGCCGCGTGCTCACCCTCGAAGACGTGACAGCGATCAAAATCACGGACTCGGTGGCGCTGCTGGCTGCCGGTATCGACCCGGCTCAGGTCGCCCCGGTTTTTGCCTCCGTCATGTTCGACCAGATGTTCACCACCGGGTTTTTCCACGCCGATCCGCACCCGGGCAACATTTTTGTCACGCCGGCTACGGATCCATCCGCAGCGCACCCCTGGAAGCTGACCTTCATCGACTTCGGCATGATGGGCGAGATCCCGCCGAGCACACGCAGCGGTCTGCGGACGCTGCTCATCGCGGCCGCTTCGCGTGACGGCAAGGGTCTGGTGGCCGCCATCCGGAACGTCGGTGTGCTGGTGCCTTCGGCGGACACTGTGGAGCTTGAGCGGGCAATGACGCACCTCTTCGCCCGATTTGGCGGGATGGGCTTCGCCGAGCTTCGCGAGGTCGACCCCCGGGAGTTCCGGGAGTTCGCGGTGGAGTTCGGTGACACTGTCCGGTCCTTGCCTTTCCAATTCCCGGAAAACTTCCTGCTCATCATCCGGGCCATGTCACTGACGTCGGGTGTGTGCAGCTCGCTGGACGCCCGGTTCAATCTGTGGGACTCGGTCGAACCGTATGCGGCGCAGCTGCTGCGCGACGAGCGCGGCAACATCGTGCAGGACGTTGCCCAGCAGGCGCTCGATGCCGCCGGGATGGCGCTGGGTCTGCCGAAACGTCTGGATGGGCTGCTAACCCGGCTCGAGGACGGTTCACTGTCGGTGGCAAATCCGCGCCTTGAGCGGCAGCTGGGACGGCTTGACCGCACGGCGCAGCGATCGGCATCGGCGCTGATCTTCGGCGCCCTGCTGGTTTCCGGCTCCGTGGTCCGCGCGGATGACATGGTGCTCGGCAATGTCCTGATGATCGCGTCTGTGCTTCCGCTGCTGCATGGGGTGTGGGTGGGGCGCAGCGGCCGCTGACCGAGCCGGTGACGGGGTTTGTCGCGCCCGGAACATTGGGGTCCGCTGCCGGGGGATATCATCAAACCGTGAAGGAAGGCCAGCCTTTTCGTCCTGCGAACCCAACCGAAACCCCCGGCCCCGTCCCCACCGGGCCCAACCCCACTTCCTGGAAGTCCTCGATCCTGAACTGGAGCGGCGCTCTCGCGGCGGCCGCCCTGATAGTGGTCCCGCTCTGGATGCTGCTCAGCAACCCCGCCGTCCTCGGGGGCCACCCCGCCCTGCCAACTCTTCTGGTGGCCGCCGTCGCGCTGGGGATTCTGTGGGCGCTGATTCTGGTCAGACGCTGGTTGCTCGGCGGCAAACAGCAGCGTAGCGGTGACATTTCCACCTGGCAGTTGGTCCGCGGGATCGCAGGCAGGCTCACGGTCCTCGGTTTCGTGGCGGCGCTGATGTGGCTCAGCCCGTTCCCCCACCAACCCGACCGCGGGAAGACGGTCCCGGCCAATGGACCCACCGCGACCGCGCCAGCCGGGTCAAGGGCTGTAGAAGACGCCACTTCGATCACCCTTGCCCCGGCGGGCAAAGCCACCACGGGTCTCGTCTTCTACCCCGGCGCCAAGGTCGACGCGCACGCCTATCAGGACCTGCTGCAGCCGCTCGCGGACGCGGGTCATCTAGTCGTCATCCTGAAAGTACCCCTTGGCGTCTCCCTGCTGGACACCAACCAGGCCCGCGCAGCCATGGACCGGCATCCCGAAATCGATTCGTGGGCCGTCGGTGGTCATTCGTTGGGCGGCGTGAGCGCATCATCCTTCGCGGCGTCGAATCCCGACGTCTCCGGGCTGCTGCTCTTTGCTTCGTACCCCGCAGAGAACATGGCGGACGCGCAGGGCCTCCCGGTGCTCTCCATCTCCGGCTCAAACGATGGCCTGAGCACGCCGGACAAGATCGCGGCGTCGAAGTCCCTGCTCCCGCCAACCACCACCTACGCAACTGTTGTGGGCGGCGTGCACGCGTTCTTCGGTGACTACGGTGAGCAGCCCGGGGACGGCGAGCCGGGCATCAGCCGCAACGAGGCGCAGCAGCAGATAGTTGCAGAGTCGCTCCGCTTCATGGACCGGCTCAGGGCTTCCGGCTAGGAATCGAGCATCCCCAGCTCCACCGCTACGCACCGCCAACCGCTACCGGCCCGCGGCGTACCCCTGCGCACCGCGCGGATTTGCGGCAGCCTGCAGGACCCCGGTCTCAGGATCCCGCACGACGGCGGACAACCGCCCCAGCGCCCAGTCACCAGCCCGGCTGACCACATGCCCGCGGCCTTCCAGCCCCGCGATGACGTCCTCACCGAGCCGGTCCTCGACGACGGCGCCGCCGGGCTCCCAGGTGCGCGGCCAGAAGGACCCGGGCATCGACGTCGTATGGAACGTCGGTGCGTCGATGGCCTGCTGCGGCGAATACCCGCCCACGATGGTCCGCAGCAGGTACGGCAGCTGCCACTGGTCCTGCTGGTCGCCGCCGGGCGACCCCAGCGCGGTCACGGCGTGGCCGTCCCGCAGCACGAGAGTCGGCGTCAAGGTGGTGCGCGGGCGTTTGCCCGGCGTCAGCGTGGACGGCGTCCCGGGTTCCAGCCAGGTCATCTGCAGCCGGGTGCCCAGGCAGAAGCCCAGCTCCGGGATCGCCGGGGACGACTGCAGCCAGCCGCCGGACGGAGTGGCGGAGACCATGTTGCCCCAGCGGTCCACGACGTCGATATGGCAGGTATCGCCGCGGGTCTCCCCCGCGGATGTCACGGTGGGCTCGCCGACGCCGAGTCCGGCCGCGGCGGCATGGCCCGCGAGCGCCCGCGGCGTGTAACTGGTGCGCAGTGGTGGCCTGTACGGCTCCCGCCCGGGGACGGTGCCAGGCCGGAAGTCGTGGGACGCCCGCTCCGTGATCAAGGCACGGCGGCCGGCGCAGTAGTCCTCCGAGAGCAGGTAATCGAGCGGCACGTCCGTGTCGCCGTAGTACGCCTCCCGGTCCGCGAGCGCGAGCTTCTGCGCCTCCAGGACGGTGTGCGCCCCCAGCTCGGTGGACGGATCAAGGAACCGGTCCTCGAAACCGGACAGGATGGCCAGGGTCTGCAGCAGCGCCGGCCCCTGGCCCCACGGCCCGGTCTTGGCAATCGTGTGGCCCCGGAACTCCACAGTGGCGGCCGCCTCATACCCGGCTTCGAATCCCGCGAGATCGTCCAAGGCGAGCACTCCGCGGTGATC
Source organism: Arthrobacter sp. I3 (assembly GCF_000520575.1). Lineage (NCBI taxonomy): Bacteria > Bacillati > Actinomycetota > Actinomycetes > Micrococcales > Micrococcaceae > Arthrobacter > Arthrobacter sp. I3. The sequence continues at coordinate 88,801 of NZ_KI914907.1, read as the reverse complement.
CGTGCCCGAGGAATGCCGGTGCGGGGACTGAACCGACTCCACCATGGCGCGGGCCACGAACCCCTCCCGCCACTCGCGGCGGGCCGCATCAATTCCCTCCTCGCGGGTGGATTCCCTGACTCCGGCCTGCACGAGCCGTTCCAGGGTGCGGGCATAGGCCGGGTTCCACACCAGCTCGCCCTCAACCGGGACTCGGCCGCCCGGCATCCACAGCTCAGCCGACGTGGGCCAGTGCGCCTCGAACAGCGCGGACACGGCCGCGATGGTGGTTCCGACCCGGCCGAGCACCGGGTGGCCGTCCCGCGCGTAGCCGATCGCGAAGTCCAGGACCGAGTCCAGCTCCCACGTCCCATGGTCACGCAGCAGCAGGAGCCAGGCGTCGACGGCGGCAGGCACCGCGGCGGCCAGGGCACCCGATCCCGGAACGAGGTCCAGGCCTTCGGCCACGTAGTGCTCCACCGTGGCCCCGGCCGGCGCCGGGCCCTGCCCCATCAGGACTATGGGCTGCTCCGGCCGGTCCGCGGTGACGAAGATCCCGGTCATGTCTCCGCCGGGCCCGTTGAGGTGCGGCTCCACCACATGGAGCACGAACGCTCCCGCCACCGCGGCGTCGAAGGCGTTCCCACCGCGCTCCAACACGGACTGGGCCGCCGCCGTCGCAAGCCAATGCGTGGACGCGCTCATCCCAAACGTGCCCTGCAGCGTGGGGCGGGTGGTGAACGCCTCCGGGCGTGTGAACGGTTCGCTCACGGCGCGCGGACTATCACCGAAGACTTCTGTCACCACCGTGTCAGCCAAAGAGGGCCGCCACGCGGGTGAGGGTCTCATAGACGCCATACGCGAGCGGCACGCCGACAAGCGCCCAGGCGATGACCAACCTCCCGGTGGACGGTGTGACGGAACTCTGTGCACTGCTCATTTCAGCCCTCCAAGGCAGGTTCTTCGGACCGGACGCGGCCAGGACGTGGTTCGTGGAATCGTGCGTCCACCGGCGTGACCAAGAGGTTCGCCACGAAACCGATCACCAATAGCCCCACCATGGTCAGCAAGGCGGGCTGGTAGGACACGGCGTTGAGCGCGCCGGGCTTGCCCTGCGCGTCCAGGAAAGCGTTGACGATCAGCGGCCCGGCGATACCCGCCGCGGACCAGGCCGTCAGGAGCCGGCCGTGGATGGCTCCGACCTGGAACGTGCCGAAGAGGTCGCGCAGGTAGGCGGGGGCCGTCGCGAACCCACCACCGTAGAAGGAGATGATGACGAACGCGAGGGCCACGTAGAGGACGGTGGACGTAGAGCCGGCCAGCGCCAGCACGGTGTAGAGCACGGCGCCGACGCCGAGGTAGACCATGTAGATGCGCTTGCGGCCGGTGACATCGGAGGTGGCGGACCAGGCAAAGCGGCCGGACATGTTGCCGATCGAGAGCAGCCCCACGAAGCCGGCGGCCACCGCGGCGCTGGCCAGGGACGTGCCGTCGGGCTGGCGGAAGAAGTCCTGGATCATCGGAGCGGCCTGCTCAAGGATGCCGATCCCTGCCGTGACATTGCAGAACAGGGCGATCCAGACGAGCCAGAACTGCCTGGTCTTGACCGCGTTCCGGGCGGAGACGTTGTCCGTGGTGACCAGCGAGGCGGCCTTGACCTTTGCGGGGTCGAAACCTGCCGGTTTCCAGCCCTCGGCCGGGACCTTGATGGTGAACGCGCCGAACATCATGTAGGCCAGATAGACGACGGCGAGGGTCAGGAAGAGCTTGCCCACCGACTCACCACTGGCCACCCAGCCCTTGGCCCCGGAGTTGGGATCGTACATTTTCAGCAGGGCCGTGGAGACCGGGCTGGCGATCAGGGCGCCGCCGCCGAACCCCATGATCGCCATGCCCGTGGCCAGTCCGGGCCGGTCCGGGAACCATTTGATCAGGGTGGAGACCGGGGAGATGTAACCGATCCCCAGTCCGATGCCGCCGACGACGCCGTAGCCGAGGTAGACGAGCCAGAGCTGGTGGCTGAAGATGCCCAGGGAGCCGATCAGGAATCCGCTCGCCCAGAACACGGCGGAGGTGAACATCGCCTTGCGGGGCCCGTTCCTGTCCACCCAGGTGCCCATGATGGCGGCCGAGAGGCCCAGCATCACGATCGCAACGGAGAAGATCACGCCGATCTCGGTCAGGCTCGCGCCGAAGTGCTTCACCAGCGCGGTCTTGTAGACGCTCGTCGCATAGGCCTGGCCGATGCACAGGTGCACCGCGAGGGCTGCCGGGGGGACGAGCCACCGGTTAAATCCCGGCGGGGCGATGGTTCGTTCGCGGTCCAGCCAACCCATAAGTACTCCCCCTGCTCGTCAACGACATCGGTGTCCAGCACATTGCGGAAACGGCCCTCTGCCAGGGCCTCTGACCGAGCTTCCGGTAGAGGGCCGTTGCCTCCGGCAATCATGGTGCAGATCGTCAGCAAACGTACTAGTTATGCGCCAAGCGGTAGGGAATCCGCGACGAACGGTGGTGCGGCAGCCGCACCCGGGCGCTACTTGCCCAGGCCGGCCTTCCGGAGCGCCTCGGCCATCGCGGTGTTGACGGGCGACGGCGTGGGTGCCTGCTTCTGCGGTTGCCTGCCCTGCGTCCGCCGGTCGGCTGCCGGTTTCCCGGACGGCTGCCTTCCGGACGGTTGATTCGACGGCTGGGTCGACGGCTGGGTCGACGGCGCTTGCGACGCCGGCTGCGACGTCGACTGCCGCGGACGTTCCGGCCGCGAGTCCGCACGACCGCCAGCCGGGCGGTCTCCGGCAGTGCGGCCGCCCGCCGCACGACCGCCGGAGGCCGGTTCGTCGTCGAGCCTGAGGGTGAGCGAGATGCGCTTCCGCTCCGGATCCGCCTCCAGCACCTTGACCCGGACCACCTGCCCGGACTTCACCACCTCACGGGGATCAGAGACAAAGCGGTTGGCCAGGGCCGACACATGCACGAGCCCGTCCTGGTGCACCCCGACGTCGACGAACGCGCCGAACGCGGCCACGTTGGTCACCGTTCCCTCCAGCACCATGCCGGGCCTGAGGTCCGAGATCTTCTCGATGCCTTCAGAAAACGCTGCCGCCGCGAAGGCCGGACGCGGGTCACGGCCGGGCTTCTCGAGCTCGGCGATGATGTCCTGCACGGTGGGCAGGCCGAAGGAGCCGTCCACGAAGTCCTGCGGATTCAGCGCCGCAAAGCTTCCCGCAGCGGGCGCTTTACCGGCGGCCGCCTTGATTTTCCGGGCCACGGGGTAGGCCTCTGGGTGCACGCTGGAAGCGTCCAGCGGCTCCGCTCCCCCGGTGATCCGCAGGAAGCCGGCGCACTGCTCAAACGCCTTGGCGCCCAGCCGCGGGACCTTCTTCAGCTCGCTGCGCTTGGCGAAGGGCCCGTGCTCGTTCCGGTACGCCACAATGTTCTCGCTCAGCAGCGGCCCGACCCCTGCCACCCGGCTCAACAGTGCGGGCGAGGCGGTGTTGACGTCCACGCCCACCGCGTTCACGCAGTCCTCGACCACCGCGTCCAGGCTGCGGTCCAGCTTCGCGGCCGTGACGTCGTGCTGGTACTGCCCGACGCCGATCGACTTCGGCTCAATCTTCACCAGCTCCGCGAGCGGGTCCTGCAGCCGCCGGGCGATCGAGACGGCGCCGCGCAGGGACACGTCCATGCCGGGCAGCTCCGCCGCGGCGAGCGCCGACGCCGAATACACCGACGCCCCGGCCTCGGACACCACAATTTTCTGCGGCTTGTTTTCTGCCCCGGAGGAGAGCTGCTTGAGCAGTTCGGCGGCGAGCTTGTCCGTCTCCCTCGACGCCGTGCCGTTGCCGATCGCTACGAGTTCGACCCCGTGCTTCGTGGCGAGGCCCACGAGGGTCCGCAGCGCCTCGTCCCATTTCCGGGCCGGGGCGTGCGGGTAGACGGTGTCCGTTGCGACCACCTTGCCGGTTCCATCCACCACGGCGACCTTGACGCCGGTGCGCAGTCCCGGGTCCAGGCCCAGGGTGGCGCGGTTCCCGGCCGGCGCGGCGAGCAGCACATCGCGCAGGTTCGCGGCGAACACGCGCACCGCCTCGTCCTCGGCGGCGGCGAACATCCGGCTGCGCAGGTCTGCCGTTAGCCGCGCCAGGACGCGCGAGCGCCAGGCCAGCTGCGCGGTCTGCAGCAGCCAGGCATCGGCGGCCCGGCCGCGGTCGGCGACCCCGAGGAACCTGGCCACGGCCGCCTCGTACCGGCCGCGCGCGGCGGTGAGGGCGGCGTCGTCGTTCGGATCAGCCTCGGCGAGATCCAGCTCCAGCGCGCCGTCCTTTTCTCCGCGCAGCAGCGCCAGGACACGGTGCGAGGGCATTCCGGCCGGCTGCTGCGAGAACTCGAAGTAGTCCTTGAATTTCTGGCCTTCGGCTTCCTTGCCTTTCTTCACCCGTGACACCATCCGGCCCTGGGTCCAGAGCCGTTCCCGGAGCGTGGCGGCCAGGTCGGCGTCCTGCGCAACGCGTTCCACCAGGATGGAGCGGGCACCGGCGAGCGCCGCGGCGGGGTCCCCGATCGAGTGTTCGGCGTTGAGGTACTTGGCCGCCTCGCGCTCCGGGTCCAGTTCGGGGCGCTTGAGCAGGGCGTCGGCGAGCGGCTCCAGCCCGGCTTCGCGGGCGATCTGCGCCTTGGTGCGCCGCTTGGTTTTGAACGGGAGGTAGATGTCCTCCAGCCGCGACTTCGTGTCCGCGCCGACGACGGCGGCCTGCAGTTCCGGGGTCAGCGCGCCCTGGGCGGCAATCGCCTCGAGGATACTCCGGCGGCGGTCCTCAAGCTCGCGCAGGTAGCGCAGCCGCTCCTCCAGCTCGCGGAGCTGGGTAGCGTCCAGGGTGCCGGTCGCTTCCTTCCGGTAGCGGGCGATGAAGGGCACGGTGGACCCGGCGTCGAGCAGATCCACGGCGGCCTTGACCTGCCACGGCAGGACGCCGAGCTCGCCGGCGATCTGGGCGGCGATGCCGGACTCCTGGGAATGCGGCATGCCGGTCTGTGCTGCGCCGGCCTTCGCGGACGGGCCGGAGGCGGGCGAGGCGGGGTTGACGGGTCGCTGCGGGTGTTGGGTCACCAAACCATTTTGCCCTACCCCGGTCAGCGGCCGGGCTCGCCTGAAGGCGGAAGGGGCTCCTGCACGTCCTGAACAACCTCGTTGCGGCGCAGGAACCACGGCTTGAACGGCGGATCAAAACGGGCGAATCGTGGCGGCCCGACACCCTTCAGCCCGGCCAGCCTGAGTGCCTCCTGGAGGCCTTCGTTTCGCCGTAGAAAGGCCGCCTCCGACCCGCTGCCCGAGAACCGAAGAGCGGCTGCCAAAGAACCCGGCAGGGTCCGGACTCTGACGTCGGGGTTGGCCGGGACCGGCGCCGTCTCCGCCGTCACCCCGGCGGGGAGCACGAAGGCGACGATGAAATCAGCGGGCTCTGCGCTTCCCGGAAGCGGTCCGCTTTGCAGGACCGGAGCGGTCATCGCCAGCTTTTGCGACCCAGGTTCCTGGATCACCGGGGCCGTCATCGCCAGCTTCCGTTGCGCTGTGTTGCTGCCGCTGATGTAGTTGAACAGGTGCCGGAAGGCGGCATTCCCGGCGCGGTCGAAGGTCGCATTGACCTCTATTTCCGCCACAGCGTACGCCGGATAGCGGCGCAGCTCGAAGTGCGCGTAGCGCTGGACCAGCTCATACGGTTGTTGTTCCGTCATAATCCTCAGACCCTACGCCGGTCCTACGACAGGAACCAGAGGCCCTTGCCTGGTTCCTGTCGCATGTTTAACTGTCAGAGGGCTTTGATAGCTTGAATAGCGGAGGGCACCAACAACGGGGCACCAACAACGGGGCACCAAC